>JAMPDU010000035.1 GCA_023665505.1 Ruminococcus sp. | reverse complement strand
GTAAATATTATCTCCCTTACATATAATCTGAGTAAGAAAAATAAGTAAGGCAGACAAAAAAACAACCGCCCAGCTCCAACTAGGCGGTATATAAATAAACCACTATAGGGAGCAGCCGTTCGTCGGTTTGCTCACTTTTTATATTTATAGTATACCACACAATTTCTGATTTGTCAAGCATTTTTTTAAAAAACATAGGCAGACAAAAAAAGCACCGCCCAGCTCCAACTAGGCGGTATATAAATTAAACCTAGGGAAGAGCAGCCGTTCGTCGGTTTGCTCCTTTTATTTATAGTATATCACATCTTCCCCAATTTGTCAATAGTTTTTTATAAAAAAAATAAAAACGGCGGAAACCCCCGCCGTTTTATCGTTTTTAAGCTTAATCAGCTCTCGTCTGCAGGAATGGGGAACCAACCGATGATTGCGCCATTCTTATCGCGTCCGCTTGCAGGATATGTCGGAGCAGCAGATGCTGTGCCTGACTGCCAAGATGCAGCGGATACAGCGTAAGTGTTGGTATCATACCAGAAATAAGCTGTGCCTTTAAATTCTGAACCAAGACCAACTGTCAAGTCAATATTTGCATTACCGTTATTGGCGCCCAAGGAAATTGACTGTTTCAAGCCAGCACCAGCAGTTACAGGACCACAAGCTGTTTTACCCGATGTAGGGTCAGTAGATGTGGAAGTGCTGGAAGTACCGATTTGGCTGTTAGCATAAGCCTGTGCAATAGCAGCGTTAGCAGCTGTATGTACGTTCTTAGCGTTGGAGTCAGCCTGTGTAAATCTTGAGTTTCTGATATATCCGAGCATATTAGGAACCAAGATAGCGGCAAGAATTGCGATGATCGCGATAACTACGATCAGCTCTACAAGTGTAAAGCCCTTAACCTTTGAATTTCTCATTGGAAATTCCTCCTTCTTAAAAATTTTTTAAAATATTTTTTATTAAAAAGCGTAAACGCGCTTTTCCAAAATTATGCAATTGCGTTGCGGTACGGGTACACGCCGTAAATAATGCCCTTGTTTTTAATCGCCGTGTCCTGCGTATCGCCGTCGGCATAGGTCGTATAGGACACACCCGCCGTGGTGTAAGACGTCAGACCGCCGTCGTTAAAAGCATTAAACGAGGTTGTGTTCCTGTTGCTGTCGGTCATAGGCTTATACACAACCGACTTAACCTCGAAATTGGCGTAGTCGATATAGACCTTAGCCTCGCCCTCAAAGCTGTTGTCGATAATGCCGCCGATAGCCGCCGCAATTTTAGACGAACCTGCGGGTTTCCCCGACGCGTCGCTGTAGGTTGTTGCGATTGAGCCTGTGTAATCGGTATTATATTTTACGCTGCACAACGCAGAACCTGCGTTTTTAACTTCGCACCACTGTACCTCGCCGTTATAGACCTTGAAAGAAACAATAACATTCGCGAGTGCAGCCGCGGAAGTACTGCCCGATTTAAAGGTGCTGTTGTCCTGCTTAATCTCGCACTGGGTGAGGATATTCTGAAAGCCGGTGAAGAGCAGATGAGCGTTATCGTTGGCGG
Organism: Ruminococcus sp.; assembly: GCA_023665505.1. Classification (GTDB taxonomy): domain Bacteria; phylum Bacillota; class Clostridia; order Oscillospirales; family Ruminococcaceae; genus RGIG8773. The sequence continues at coordinate 24,257 of JAMPDU010000035.1, read as the reverse complement.
TTTCGCGCCTTGCGTTGCGGATAAAGCCCTGCGTAGCGAGGTTCAGCGTACCCGCGAGGATAGCAATAATAGCAATAACGACAATCAATTCCACCAAAGTGAAACCTTTAAGCCGCTTGTTAATCTTCATCGGACTCCCCTCCCGCCAAGTTATATTTGTTTTACTGTACTTATTATATAACGTCTGCCCGTGTTTGTCAATAGAAAAATGATATTTTTTTCTTTAATTTTGTGAATTTGTACGAATTAACATTTATGAGGGTTTCTTTTTGGCAATTTTAACGTAATATGTACAGGCATGTTTTTATAGTTTAAGGTGCACAAATTTTTTCCTCATTGCGAAAACGTTTTAGCAGTACTGCACGAAAATTCCCGTCCGCGGCGCGGGTTTTATTTTTTTGAAAAAACACTTGACAAACGGGGGAGAATGCGGTATACTATTATATAAGAAAAGGAGCGCCCATGAACGGGCTTGCTTTCCTCAAGTTAGTTTAAATAACCGCTTGATTGGAGCTCGGGCGGTTATTTTTTTTGAAAAAACACTTGACAAATGGGGGAAAGTGTGGTATACTATTTATAAGAAAAGAGAGCGCCCACGAACGGCTTGCTCTCCTCAAAGCTGATTAAGTAAAATAACCGCCTGATTGAGCCCGGGCGGTTATTTCTTTTGTCCCGCTATTTTTTGTGACGAAAAATCACATAGCAAAGACTGACAACTGATATCAACACCATTGTGTATGCCAGCAAATCCGCCAGCGTTACATATGTAGTAATCTCCATACAGCATCAACCTCCTTTATTGGAATGGGTATTTGCGAAAAGGAGGAGAAACAAGCCGTCCAACCTGTGGAACACTCTCCGCGCGTTGCCGCGCTAAAGGGAAAACCCTCTGATTTTATTATAGCACCGCTTTTCCCTTTTGTCAATATTTTTCGACAAAAAACTCCCCAAATTGGGGAGTTTTTTATGTACTTATCTGTTATTCATACCCTTAAGATAACGCTCAAACTCGTTGATGTCAAGGGACTTCTCGCGGGCGTGCATTTCGGTGATAACGCCCTCTTTTACAAGTCTTGCCAATTCCTGGTCGAGGCAGACCATGCCCTCTTTTTTACCTGTCTGAATTGCCGTTTGAATAAGGTGCACCTTGTTGTCACGAACCATTGCCTTGATAGCGTCGGTGGCGTTAAGGATTTCAAGTGCGGCGACGCGTCCCGTGCCGTCGGCTTTCGGAATAAGGGTTTGGGCGATAATTCCAACCAAAACCGTTGCGAGCTGGGTACGTATCTGCTGCTGCTGGTGGGCGGGGAAAACGTCGATAATACGGTTAATCGTATCCGCGGCGCAGGTTGTATGCAGGGTGGACATTACAAGGTGTCCGGTTTCGGCTGCGGTTACGGCGGCGTTGATTGTTTCAAAGTCACGCATCTCTCCCACGAGTACAACGTCCGGGTCTTCACGGAGCGCGGCACGGAGAGCCATGGCGAAGGACTCAACGTCGTCGCCCACCTCTCTTTGGTTCAGCATGCAGCGTTTATGCTCGTGAACGTACTCGATAGGGTCTTCGATTGTAATAATGTGGGCGGAACGGTTTACGTTTACATAGTCGATCATGGCGGCGAGGGTTGTTGACTTACCTGAACCCGTAGGACCGGTAACAAGTATAAGTCCTCTGGGGCGGAGGGAAAACTCGCCCAAAATAGGCGGCAAGTCCAAATCCTCGAGGGTAGGAATATCGTTTCTCAACAGACGGATTGCGATAGCCGTGTTTCCGCGCTGGTGATAAACGTTTACTCTGTGACGGTAGCCGCGGCGGGTTACATAGGAGAAGTCGGCGTCGACCTTATTTTTGATGTTCTCCATGTTTCTGCCGCCCGTCATCTGCTCGCATATCTTCATGATAGCTGCCTCTGTCATTTCGGGGTAGGAGCTGAGCTTGCGGAGCGAACCGTGCAGACGCACTACGGGGGAAATCTTCGCCGTGAAGTGAACGTCCGAACAGCCCAAAACTCTCGCCTCGTCCAAAATTTTGTCAATGCTGATAACGACTTTTTCGGTTCTCTTTTCAGTATCCATAATTAGCAATTCCTTTCAGGGATTTTATTTTTAAGGGCGTCCGCCCTATTAGAGGTTAGATGATTAGAGGTTAGAAGTTAGAATTAACAGAAACAAGAGGCAAGAAACAAGATTTTTTAATATCACTCTTTGGTGCAACGGGCTGCCCAAAATTTGTAAAATTTCAGTAAATCTTTCTATCCTCTATCTTCTATTTTCTATCCTCTATTTTATACCGCGTAAGTTACTCTTACAAGTTCGTCCATGGTGGTTCTGCCCTCTTGAACAAGCTCGGAAACGTTGTCGCGGAGGAGCTTTGTGCCCTGCTCCTTACAAAGGGCGGAAATAGCGTCCACCTTGCCGTCGTTGGCGATAAGCGCGCTCATTTCGGGGGTGCAGAGCAAAATCTCGTGAATAGCGGTACGTCCCGTATAGCCCGTGTTGTTGCACTTCGGACAGCCGCAGGCGTCGTAAACCGTGATGTGCTCGTTAATACCCATCAAGCTGTCCTCCTCGTCGGTGGAAATCCTCGGGGTACGGCATTCCATACAGATTTTTTTAACAAGACGCTGGGCGACTATTCCGATAAGGGAAGAGGCAACCATGTAAGGGGCAACGCCCATGTCCACAAGACGGGTTACCGTCGACGGAGCGTCGTTTGTATGCAGCGTGGAAAGCACCAAGTGTCCCGTGATAGCGGCACGTATGGCGATTTCGGCGGTTTCCTGGTCACGCATCTCACCTATCATTACTATGTCGGGGTCCTGACGGAGGATAGAACGGAGCGCGGCGGCGAATGTCATACCCGCCTTAGCGTTTACCTGACACTGGTTAATGCCCTCGATGTTCTTTTCCACAGGGTCCTCAACAGTGATAACGTTTACGTTTGGTTTGGCAATTTCGCCCAGCGCGGCGTACAGCGTGGTTGTTTTACCTGAACCTGTAGGTCCCGTTACAAGAACAACGCCTTGCGGTACTTTAAGTATTGAGGCGAACCTCTCATAGTTGTAAGCCGTCATGCCCAAGTCGGTAATCTTTCTTACGCCAACGTCGCCCGTGGACAGAATACGTATAACGACTTTCTCGCCGTTTACCGTAGGCAGGTTGGACACACGGACGTCAAGAGTAGTACCGTCAACAACCTGAGTGAAACGGCCGTCCTGCGGGATACGCTTTTCGGCGATGTTCATGCCGCTTATGATTTTAAGACGGGTAACGAGGGAGTTATGAACAACGTTTGAAATATTCATAAGTTCAATAAGGTCGCCGTTTACACGGATACGTATTCTTGTGAACGTCTTGAAAGGCTCGATATGAATATCAGTCGCGTCCGCGCGGAAAGAGTTTTCAACGATAGTCGTCGCCAGCTTAACGATAGGCGCGCTGTCGATACGCTCGGCGGAATCCTCGTCCATGCCGAAAGCGTCGTCGTTGCTGAACTGTTCCTCAACGCTGCCCAAAAGCGAGGCGGTGTTCTGGGAGGAATAGCTTTTGCCGATAGCCTTTGTAATGGCGGCTTTTGTGGAAAGCACGGGGACAACGTCCATACCCGTGGTAACCTTGATGTCCTCGAAAATATAGAAGTTTACGGGGTCGTGGGTTGCGACGGTGAGACGTCTGCCCGTAATTTTTATACCTATAATGGTATGTTTTTTCGCCAGCGCCTCGGGGATTTTCTTAACCGCCTCAACGTCTATCTTTGTGTCGGGGTCGTTAAGGTCGATAAAGTTAACGTTAAGCTTTTTGGCAAGAATTTTTCCGAAATCGACGTCGCTGACGTACCCCAACTCTATAACATAGTCTCCGAAATACTTGCCGGGAGTATTCTCCTCTTTTTTCTTGTCAAGAACATTCTGGAGCTGTTCCTCGGTAATGATGCCCTCATTGACCATATACTGACCAATGGGAATATTTTTTATCGCCATTGCAAAGCCTCATTTCTCCGCGGAATTTTTTATATGGCAGCGTTCCCTCCGCGGAAAGACCGCCGCGTTTTATAAATTTATGAAATAATTTAACTGACTTTTTTATATTTAAAAAAGTATTGTAATTTCCTGAAAAATATGTTAAGATATAAATATCGGATTTTCAATTTTACACTAAGGAGAGATTTTTATGTTTTACACAGACATTGACAGCAGCCTTATACCCTACTATATAGGGGTGTACGTTATGGTATTCCTTTTCGGAATAACTATCGGCAGCTTTCTTAACGTCTGCATTTACAGACTTCCCGCGGGGGAATCCCTTACCAAGCAAAATTCTCACTGCATGACCTGCGGTACGCCTATTAAATGGTACGACCTGATACCCGTTTTCAGCTGGCTTTTTCTCCGTGGGAAGTGCCGCGCCTGCGGCTCGAAGATTTCGGGGAGGTACATTCTTGTTGAAAGCCTTACGGGAATAATTTTCACCCTGACCTTTATGCGGTTCGACGTTATCGAGCAGGGGCTTTATTACCCCGCCCTTGTCTGTCTTTTCCTTGCGGGAGTAATCGTCATCGGCTTTGAGGACTTCGACACCCAGGAAATGACGGTGAGCGTTCTTGTATATCTTGTTTTAATCGGACTTGCCACACGGGTACTCTCAACGGTTTTCCCCGACAGTTTCCGTCACTGCCCCGATACCGTTGTTGACTGCTTTATCGGACTTTTCTCCGTCAGCGTGCCGTTTCTGATATTCGGGTTTGTGCTTACGCCCCTTGTTTACAATTTTATCGACGGGGACAGGAAGTCCGCCCGAAAGATAAAGAAACGTCTTAAGAAGATGAACCCCAATTCCGCCGAGGCGAAAAAGCTGCGGAAAGAGCTTGACAAACACCTTGAGGCAATCAAGGAAACGGGACCCGTATTCGGTTTCGGCATGGGAGACGTAATTTTAATGGCTGCGGGAGGCTTGATGTTCGGCTGGAAAGTCACGGTAACCGCGGCGTTCATAGCCATAATCGCGGGAGCGGTTTACTCCCTTGTGTTAAAGCGCAAAGCCGCCGAAAGCGAAACCGAAAGCGTAAAAGCCTTTGCGTTCGGACCGTTTCTCGCCGCAGGGCTGGGGCTTGCCTCATTTTTCGGAACGCAGCTTATGGACTGGTACATAAATTTTCTGACCGTGCCTGAAATTCCGATTTGATAAAAAGTATATTTCAGGGCGTGTTTTTTCGGGACACGCCCTGAATTTTTTTTGTTACGGACTTGCCGTATTACGCCGGAGTTAAACCTTCCGCCTCGATAGCGTCCTTGCCGTCTTTGTTTACAAAAACTATGTAGGCGTTTTCAGTGTTGCCGCCGGTATATTTTGTTGTATCTGTATCAAAAATACCGGGTTTGGAAACGCCGCCGTTGGTTGATGTAAGGTTTCTGCAAAGAACCGCGCCTTTGGTAACATTTGCCGTAACGCTTGCGTTGGTAATGCTTGCGTTTGAAATGTCCCGCTTGCCGTTTCTTGTGGACGAAACGCTGATACCGAGCATACCGTTGGTGGCGTCGCTTATATCAAAGGTAATATTAAACGTGTTTTCGCCGTAGTACGCCTCGCTCAAAGCGGTACGCCACGTATTGGAATTTGACGGAACGATAACTTGGTTTTTGCCGTCGGTGGTGGCGGTGTAAATCGGCTGATTTATTACCGTGCTTGTACCGTCAACCTTGCGGCGGACAACTCTGCCCTTGAAATCCTTGCTGTAATGGGGCGTTTTGTTGTCAATCATAATAATCTCAAGGTGCTTATAAATTTTTGTCAAATTAGTGGCATCGGTTTTTTTATAGCCGTTAGCGTCGCAGTACGCCTCGGCAAAAGCCTTGGCAGCGTTGGACGCGGTCATACTGCTTGTGTTGTACACACCCATATCAGTAGCATACCTAACCGACTCGGTAATGTACTGCACCACGCCGTTCTGGGCGGTGCGCTGCGCCTCATACTGGGTGGAGTCCACATAAATCTCGCGGGCGGGTTTCCACATATTCATTATGGCGACCATTAAAATGGACATAATTGCCATAACAACGACAAGCTCGACAAGAGTAAAGCCTTTTAGTTTTTTTATCATAACAAGCACCTCCCGTCAATGACCTAAAAGGTATCTGTACCTTAAGTTGCTCCGGTTTTCACCGTCTGAGTTCTTATCGGTACTGTTTGTGCTGAAATTATCCGCTATCGCTCCGTAATCGCTGTCGGTACTTTTTTTGCTGTCTTTATCGCGGCTGTACATTATGTAGATGTCCACAGGGAAAGTATAAGTGTCGCTGCCCTTTGTAACCTTAACATACGCGTTTGTACCGGAATTAGTTCCGCTCGGCGGAGTACTTGCGCTGCTGTAAGTGTTGGCAATTTTTGCCGTATTGATTTTTTCATAATTTTCAACATACTTCATTTGGTTCGCAAGGCTTGTATTGTTGAAATTGTTGTAATTGTTTCTTGTGGAAACATTTGCGTAAATGCTCGCCATAAGCGTGCCCGCAATGGCTAAAATAGCCATTGCAACAAGGCACTCGACGAGGGTAAAGCCTTTAAATTTTTTCATAGTCTTTTCCCTCCTTAACCTCTTACGTACTGATAAGGCTTGACAACAAGGTGAGGCAAGCCGGGTTTTGAAACGTCGGCGTCGGGGTTAACATACGCGATACCGGTGTGCTGAGATACGCTGGGGTTCAAGTCTTTGCAAAGAACAGAACCTATAATTTTTACTCTTTCACTGAACGGCGTGCTGTCGTTATAAGACATCAACGTAGTGCTGTTGCTTTGGTATATATTTACAACAGTTCCCGGCGATTGAATATACCCTGTAACGATACTGTCGTTGGTAAAATTCAGCTCGCTGCCGTTGCCAAAGAAAAATTGGAAATTAGGAACTATCATATCCGAACCCTGCGCACCCACATATATAGGCTGTACGGGGCTTGCTTTGGTTTTGTTGTATATATCCCTGTGCATAAAATAGCAGTTATCAAAATTATACGTGCCTGCGGTCTGCGTTCCGAAAATTCTTACGTTTGCGCCCTCTGCCGCGTAAATCTTCAAATTGCTGTAAGATCCGGGGGCAAAGAATAAATCCGTATCATTCTCGCAATAGAACGATGGAGTACTCATGCCGGGGTTTCTGATTTCATAAGCTCCGCTGCCCAGTTTGCAAACGCTCTCCGTATCCGTCAAGCTGATAGCCTCAACGGTGAAAGCCGTTCCCGAGGGGTCTCTCCACTTATAGCCGTCCTCGTTTTTATGCGAATACTGGACTAAGGCGGGACTTGAAGTACTGTAGTAATGCTCAAAAGTCTCTGTCGTCGTCACACCAAGCTTTCTGTCCTCGGGGGCAACAAAAGCCAACTCCTCGGCTGATACAAGTTCACCTTTGCCGGTGCCGGCGTCTACAGTAACCTTTCCCGTTGTCGCGTTAACTTTGTAGTAGTTGCCAAAGCTGTCGACATTATTGGGAAGTTTCTTTGTAACGCTGCCCGGCAGCGTGAATTCAATATATTTTTCATCGGAGTCGGCTTTCTTGATGTCGTCATAGTCCGGTAAAGTAATCGAGGTGGTAAGTGCCGACACATCGCCCGACGTAGCATAAGTTGTCAAATCATCTGTAGAACCGGCCTCATGAATTTTACCCTTTACATACACATTGCCTGTAAATCCACCGCGAACAGTTAAAACAGGTGGGGTTACACTGCCGTCGCCATTTGTTTGAGCGGGTTTTACAGTAAATGACTTACCGTCGGTACTTGATCTTACAATAACATCACCGTCAATGTAAATATTACCGTTTCCTGTTAAAGCAACCTCATTTCTTGCGTCAAAAGTACCCTTAACGTAAAGGTTGCCGTTTACGATCAAACCGTTTTTAAGGTCATCAACGCCGCCCGCAACAATAACATCTACACCTTGATTGATTTTAAAATTCTCGGGTTTCAATTTGCCGTTTACATAAACGAAAGGCGCTTTGTCTCCCGTAAAGTTAGCGGGGTCTGCCGATTTAATCTCCAAACTGCCTGAATGGGTTTCAAAATCTCCGCCGACAAAAAAGCTGCCGCCTTCATATAACGTATATACGGGCAACGTAGTTGACACGGTATATCCTTTTTCAAAATAAACATCGCCGTACACGTGCGGGTCATTTGTCGCGGATACGTCGTCCTGCGAGGCTGCGCCGCCGATGAGGTTTACGTTGTGTCCGCCCGAAGTGCCGAACGTTGTAACAGCCTTTGAGCTGTTTGTAACAGGGGGCTTGCTCGTGTCGATAATAACGATAGCCAACCCCTCAACGCCGCCGTAAACAACCTGCGAGGTTATTTTGACTTTCATTTTGTCATTTTTACGGTTGCCAAGCTCCATTGCCTCCGCTATGTCAGCCGCGTTTCCTGCTGTTGTCAGAAAGGTAAGATCGTCGGCTTTGGTTTGTATATCCACGCCGCTGTTAGTGCCGGAAGACGGTACGTACGAACCCAAGTCATACCGTCTTTCAAGAACCTCAACCGTAATGGTTGCCGTAGAGCCGGTATCAACAAGTCTTCCGTAATCGTCGCTGCTGTTGCTCAGCTTAGGAAATTCAACTTCATATACATATTTATCCTGCGGAGATGAATCAAGCACGCCATAGTGCACCGTATACTGCTCTCTTTCGTCCTTGCCCGACGCGGCAGTATTAAGTACGTTTTGCTCTAAACCGACACCGTCAGCGGATTTAAGCTCATACAAATCAAGCTGCAAGCCGAGACCCTGTTTCATCTTTACAGTTTTTGCCGTACTTGTTTTAGCGTCCCAATAATGATAATCTTTCGACGTATCATATTTTTCATCATTGAGCATATTCTGCGTAAAAACATCAAGCGCGGAACGTGCCGTATAATAAGCCTGATTCTCTTCAAACTTGGTATATATCCGCTGGTTTGCGGTCGTTACCGTTGTAAGCGTCGCTGTAAGCAAAATGATAAGAACAAACATTACCGTCAGTACCATTATAAGTACAGCACCGCTTAAGCTCTGACGCCGTTTGGGTTCTTTCATCTTTATCCACCCTTTCTCAAAAATTCTCTCTTAAACACTTTTTATACGGGTTTAACCGATAAACCATTTTCGATTTATCGGTCTTGCCCCAATGATTTAATTTACTCCGCCGGCGTTTCCTCCGGGGTCTCCGTCTCGATCGGCTTTATTTCCGCCGACTCCTGCTTAACCTGCTCTACGTTAAGCGGGTATATCGAGTACATTGTTATCGTCGCCGAAATCTCCGATACCTCCTCGCCGTTTTCTCCTCCGGACGCCTCGTCCTCGGTGGAAGTCGAAATCGTGTTGAGTACTATCGTCTTTTCGTCCTCCGCGATACGGTTCATAACCTTGTTAGCGTTTCCCACGGGGTCTGTTCCCCCCGAAAGCGTTGCGTTAACCGTGGTTACTCCGATTATCGTGTTCGGGAAAGCCTCCGGCGCAACGTTGTTATACGCGTCGTAAACCTCCTGCGGCAGCTCGTTGTAAAGGTCCGCGCTCATCTTGTTGTCGTACGCCAATATATGCGCGGGGCTTACGGTGTACCTGTTTATCGCGCCCGCCGTGGTGTACGTCGTGTTCATCGAACGCACCTCGAGACCCTCCGCGGCAAACGCCTCTCTGATATATGTTTCATTGAGGTACGGATCCTGCTCCTCAAGGAAAATCCCCTGCTTTTCGCCGATCTCGTCCGCCACCGACTTAATGTCCTCTATGATGGTATCCAGAGTGGCTATCTTCGCCTCCATGTCAGCCCGTTCCTGTTTCTTTGTCTCGAGGTTGAACTTCGCGCTCTCCACTTCCTGGAATTTCGGCTGAATAAAGAGGAAAAATCCCGCAACAAGAATGATTATAACAATCACCACAATAAAGATGACCTTATCTCTGTACGAAAGTTTCATATTCATTTTCAATCACCTGCCTGTTCTCAGTTTGTTTCCGCTGTTTCTTCAGCGGTTTCTTCGGTTTCCTCTTCGGGGACTTCAACCTCACGGACGTCGAAGGTTATCGTGAACTCATATCCGGTCTGAGCGACCGCGCCCTCTTCTCCGCTGTCCGAATCGGCAGCGCTGAAACCGGTGTACGTAACATTATCGAAAATGTCCTGCTCAACGAAGTTGCCCACAACCGTGGCAGGCTCGTCGGAGTCTCTCGCCGTCGCGCTTACCGACATCGCACCGTTGCCGAAACTTATCGTAGTCCAGTGAGCGTTCGTTCCGTTGAAGTTAGCCTCAATATCCTTTACAACGTCCTCGTTGAACACCGGCAGGGACTCATAGTTTGTCACCGCCGTATCTATAACGCCCTTAACGACGTTCACCTTGTCGAGCTTTGTCTGCGCCGCGTCAACCGCCGCAATCTGCGCCGCCACTTCGGGGGAGTCCATCCAAGCCTGTATGTCGGCTGTTTCGCTGTTGTACTGGTTCACCTGAATATTTCCGAAGATGTAAACAGCTCCCACAACCGCCGCCGAAACTATCGCCGCGCCCGCAACGCTCAGGAAGAACGACGCGCCCGCGCTGGAACGTCCTACCGCGGCGTCTACCTCGATGAGGTTGATACGCTCGGTATCCTTGTTTGTACGGAACATCGCGCCGATGGCGTTGGCGTACTCCTGGAACTCGAAGTTTTCGTAACCGCCGATATTATTGGGCGTACTCAAAATGCTGGTAGTAATATCCATTTGCTCCAGCGCGTTTGTAAGGCGGATATACTCCGTGGTCTCGCCGTAGAAAACAACGTTCTGAATCGGGTTGTCTCCGTTCCTTGACCTTTGGAACTGGAACATTCTGAACACGTTTTCGTTTACCGCCTCGTATATGTAGTCCTCGGAATTGTCGTAGTCCTCCGGGTCAATCGACGCGAAACGCGAGAACGTCAGCTGGTTGTTTTCATAAAGGTTAAGGCTGACGAACGTCGGGTCTATCTGCACAAGCAGCATAGGCATCTTAGCCTTGTTTTTGGGGTTATTGAGGATAATTCTCGAAATGGTGTTGCAGGAAACCGCCACCGAACGCAGCGCGATACCCAGCATCGAGAACACCTTTCTGAAACAGTCCACAACCTCGAAGGGACATGCCGTCGCCAGTACTTTCATAGCCTGAACGCCGTCCTCCTCTATCTCGCCCGCGATGGTATAAGATACGGAATAGTCGTCCGCAATTCCCATAGTGGTCTGCATTTGGTTCTGAACGATAGTCAGCAGCTGAGTGCCCTTGGCTTTCGGAATGTGCAGCTCCTTAAAAATGATAAGGTTTGAGGAAATGCTGATAACAGCCTCCTTGTCAGCCATTCTTTTGGCTTTGATCTCGTCGTTGATTAATGTTGCCATTTTGGGTATATCTTTAATATGACCGTTAACGATCAGACCCTCTTCCACATCAATGGTGGCGGCGTCGGAAACCTTAATTCTGCCGTGGTTTTCCGTACCGCGGATAATGCGGACGTGTCTGTCGGTAATATCAAATGAAAGCATACTCGTCACCTCACAAATTTTTTATTAATAATATAGTTAATGAACCCCGTTCATTCGGTTTTGTGGTAATTTTATCCGTTCGCGATAGAACCGATACCGCCGTAGAGAAGTGGGAATACAGCTCCGAGAACCATACCTACAACCAGACCCATGAAAATAATCATAACCGGCTCGATAAGGCTTACAAGACTTGTAATCGCCTCGTCCGACTCGTCCTCGTAGAAGTCCGCGGACTTTTCAAGAATGGTATCCAGCGCGCCCGACTCTTCACCTACATAGATGATAGAGCAGAACATCGACTCGAACACGCCCATTCTCTGCATTGAAACCGAAAGCTGCTCGCCCTGTCTTACCTCGTCTATAACCGTGCGGAAACCCTTTTCAATAAAGCTGTTTCCGAGGATAGCCGCCGAACGCTCAAGGCTTTCAACCATGGGAATACCCGAAGAGTAAAGCGACGAAAGAGTTCTTGCGAAACGTCCCGTATACACCTTAACCACAAGTTTCCCGACCTTTGGCATTTTACATATCATCTTGTCGAATTTATACCGCACATCGGGTACTTTCAGTCCGAAGTATATCAAAAATACCAATGCCAATACAACGCTTAAGTATATGTACCAATAACCCGTCAAACTATCGGAGAACGCAAACAGAGCCTTACTGAGAGCGGGCATTTCGTCCTCGCCCATAAGGTCGCGGAACATCGGCAGTACGAACGTACACAAAAGAATTACAACCGCAACGCAGAGTACGCCGAGGATAATGGGGTATGTCAGCGAACTTTTGATTTTGCTGTTAAGCTTGTTTTGCTTGTCGTAGTAAAGCTCGAGACGCTTTACGATTACGTCCAGTGAACCGGAGGATTCACCCGCCTGAACCATTGAAACAAAGAAATCGGGGAACGCGCCCTGCTGCATTTTAAGCGCGTCCGAGAACGAGGAACCTTTCTGAACCTCTTCGTAAACGTCTCTGAACACTTGCTTTGCAGCGTCTTTTGCCTGTTCCTTATACAGGATATCCAATGCTCTTACCAGCGTCAGTCCGGAAGTTAGCATTGCGCTGAGCTGACGGCAGTTGTAGGACAGCTCTTTCAGATTGAACTTATGAAGCGTATTTGAGTCTTTGGATTTAGTCTCCTTGTAGCTGGAGCAGAAAAGCCCCTTTTCGTGGATTTTCTCCAAAAAGTCATTTACGTCCTCGGCGCTCATTCGGGCGTTTTTGACGGTATTGCCCTGAACGTCTGTCGCCGTATAGACAAATGTCTTCATAAATATTTGACACCTCCGATATGGAAAAATTATCTAAAGGCATAAAACGCCGCTTAGGCATAAAACACCAATATGATACTTTAAATATTATAACATTTTATTATAAATTTGGCAATATGTTATTTTAAACAAATATGCGATAATATTTCTCACATTATCACAAAAAAACTAATTTTCGGGGTATAGGTATTGAATAAAATACCCAAACTAAGCAAAAAAAGTGTTGTAAAAAGATTAACAAACTTTGTTTTCGGGGGACTGCCCGTTGCCCCATATACATATTGTACTATTTTTTCGTGCAAATGTCAAATGTTTTTATTAAAAAAATACAAAAAAATTCAATCTGTAGCAAATTAAACAAATTTCCCGCCCGATTTTCGGCAAAATGTAAAGTGTTGACAAATCCGTCAATATTTGTTATACTTATTTTAAATAATAATTTTTTGGGGGAACAAAATGAACAGTCCGTTAATAAAAAAAATCTGCGGGGCGCTGGATAAAGTTTCGTCCTTTAAAGCCAAAAAGCGCACCTTTGTAATATTTTTCCTTTTGTACATAATACTGCTCTCGGCGGTGACCTGTTTCCACGAACCTTGGTTCGACGAGGCGCAGGCTTGGCAAATCGCCCGCTGCGCGTCCTTAAGCGACATACTTTTTAAAATCCCCCACTACGAGGGACACCCGCCGCTTTGGCACCTGCTCCTTGCGCCCTTCGCGAAAACGGGCATGCCCTACGAATTCTCGCTGGGGCTTGTGAATATAGCCTTCAGCGCGGCGGCGGTATGGGTGATACTGTTTAAGACAAAGCTCCCCGACCCGCTGAAACTCGCCCTGCCGTTTACCTACTTCTTTTTTTATCAGTACGGCGTAATTTCCCGCCCCTACTCGGTAATGGCTTTCGCGCTTATGCTCTGCGGCATATTCTACCGCGAGAAAACCCAAAAGCCGGTAAGAATGGTTCTGTCCCTTGCGCTGCTATGCCTTTCCTCGGCGTACGGCATGGCGATAGCCGCGGGAATATGCGTGGTATGGCTCATCGAGGAATGGAACGGAAAAAATATTTTTAAATTCATAAAAGAGTTTGTTCCCACACGGGCGTTTTTCTGCCTGTTGGGATTATTTGTTTTAGCGGTGCTGCTGCTCTTAATGCTTATGCCCTATGAAGATACTCAAGCCACAAGCGGCGGATTTACCTCAAAAGAACTGCTCGGCAATCTTTTTTATACGCTCTTTATTCTCCCTTACGACGCAACAATCGGAGCGTTCCTTACAGCCGACCAAGTGGGAATACATTATACTTTCAGGCTCTCTCAGCTTGTGTTCGTCTTGATTTCCGCTTTAATTGCCGTCATACTGTGCGTTTGGGGTAAAATGCACAAACGCGCCAAACTCCTTGCCGTTCAGTTTATCTTAATTCCCCTGCTGTTTTCGTTTGTACGCATGTCAACTCACCACATCGGACTAATCACGGTATTTATGATATTCTGGCTCTGCGTATGCGCCGATACGGAAACTTCGTACAATGTAAAACACAAAGAAACGCTGCACTATATTTTCGTATTGTCGGCTTGCATTTTTTCGGTTGTTCAAATCGGCTGGACGGTCTCTTCGGCTGCCGCGGATATAAGATACGACTATTCCCCCGGCAAAGCAATGGCTGAATACATAAAAGAAAATAATTTGGAGGACGAAAACATTATGTCCGCATGGCACATTGCGGCAAACAGCGACGGAAAAATATACTACCTTTTCAACTCCTCCAGCGCGGGCGTTGAAATCCTGCCTTTTTTTGACAGCAACATTTTCCCCAATTTCAACTGGGGCAGGGACGATATGGGCTACAGCGAACACCGCGTCATACTCGACAGCGAAGAGTACGCTCAAATGCTTGAACGTTTCAACCGACTGGACGCTCCCGATTATATATTCGGTTCGAGGGAATATGCCGGTGATTTTCTTGAAAAAATAGACGACCGCTACTGCTATATAGTTGACGACATCGAATACTGCATGGTTTTCAAGGGTTTTTACTCAACGAGCCGCGCCGCCATATACAAATTCGGCGACCCCGCCGAAGTGCTTAACGAGGAGAGATACAGTGAAAGAACTGATTGAATACATTAAAAAGCTCGACTTCAAAAACATTTTCGTAACCGAAACCGACAACACGGTTATACAGCTTTTTCGGTACTGCTTTGTGGGCGGCGCTGCGTTCGTCGCCGACTGGCTGACGGTGATAATCCTCACCGAAACCGTCATGCACTACCTCATGGCAACGGCTGTCGCCTTTTTTGTGGGACTTGCCGTGAACTTCGCCCTTTCAAAGCTGCTTGTTTTCAAGTCGGACAGCGGCAAAGTCGGAAAGCTGGGAGAATTTTTGGTGTACGCCGTAATCGGCGCTGTGGGTCTCGGTCTGACGGAACTGCTCATGTTCGTTTTTACGGACGCCCTCGATCTCCACTACGCCGTCTCGAAAATCATTGCCGCCGCGATTGTTCTGATTTGGAACTTTTTCGCCCGCAAAGTTATACTCTATAAAAAGTAGGAGGACTTGTCTTGAAACAGAAAGTAATTATTATCGGCGCGGGTCCCGCGGGGCTTACCGCCGCTTACGAGCTTTTGAAAAATTCCGAGGATTACGAGGTAATCATTCTCGAGGAAACCGACGTTATCGGGGGAATTTCCCGCTCCGTCCGCTACAGGGGCAACCGTATGGACATCGGCGGTCACAGATTTTTCTCCAAGGACAGCCGCGTTACCAAATGGTGGAGCGACCTTATGCCCACCCAAGGCAAGCCGTCCTTCGACGACAAGCTTTTGGGACGGGAAAAAACCCTCTCCCCCGATGGTCCCGACCCCGAGGAAACCGACGGGGTTATGCTTGTGAGAAACCGCTGTTCACGGATTTACTACAAGAAAAAATTTTTCGACTACCCCGTCAGCCTCAAATGGCAGACATTCAAAAATATGGGCTTGTGGTGTACAATTAAAGCAGGGTTCAGCTACCTGAAATCCTGCGTAATCAAGCTCCCCGAGGACTCGCTGGAAAACTTTTACATCAACCGTTTCGGGCGGGTGCTTTACTCCATGTTTTTCGAGGGGTACACCGAAAAACTTTGGGGGCGTTCCCCGAAGGAAATTTCCGCCGACTGGGGCGCGCAGAGGGTAAAGGGGCTTTCGGTCATAGCCGTGGTAAAGGATATGTTTTCCAAAATTTTCGGCGGCAAAAACCGCAAAGTTGAAACTTCCCTCATCGAGGAATTTGCCTACCCCAAATTCGGTCCGGGACAGCTTTGGGAAACCGCCGCCGCCGACATATTAAGAATGGGCGGCAAGATAATGTTCAACTGCGGTGTTACGAAAATCAACAACGGAGACGGGAAAATCCTTTCGGTTGAGTACGCCGAAAACGGCGAAACCAAAACCGCAGAAGGGGATATTTTCATATCCTCCATGCCCGTAAAAGACCTTATCGGCGGAATGAAAAACGTCCCCGAAAACGTGAGCTACATCGCCGAAAATCTGCCCTACAGGGACTTCGTGACGGTTGGTCTGCTTGTGAAAAAGCTGAACCTTAAAAACCAAACAAAAATAAAAACCCTCGGCAATATTGTCCCCGACTGCTGGATATACGTGCAGGACACGGGAGTAAAGCTGGGCAGAATACAGATTTTCAACAACTGGTCGCCCTATATTGTGAAAGACCCACAAAATTACGTCTGGATAGGCTTGGAATATTTCTGCCGCGAGGGGGACGATTTTTGGAATATGACCGACAGCGAGTGCATAGATTTCGCCGTCAAGGAGCTGATAAGCATGGGCGTGATAAACGGCTCGGAGGACGTTTGCGACAGCCACCGCGAGCGCGTGAAAAAAGCCTATCCCGCCTATTTTGACACCTACGAAAAAATCGACGAGGCAATCGCCTACCTCAATACCTACGGCAATCTCTACTGCGTTGGCAGGAACGGTCAGCACCGCTACAACAATATGGACCATTCCATGGCAACGTCTTTCGAGGCGGTAAACTGCATTCTGAACGGCATTTCCGACAAAACCGCGGTGTGGAATGTCAATACGGAAAAGGAGTACCACGAGACGAAAAATAATTAATAATTAATAATTTTTCCGTAACCGCGAAATACAATAAACCCGCTGACAAATCAATGTCGGCGGGTTTAAATATTTACGTAAATTCTGTAAGGTACGTGTCAAATGCAATTGCGGAAAATAATTATTAATTAATAAGCCACTTTTTCAACCCATGGGAAGATGTAACTCTTACTGACGTAGTACGTCCATAAGGGTGCAGGCTCAGCCTGCTTAATTAAATTCATTCCCTCGACACAAGAAATTTTATCGCCCGTTCAATGCTGTCCTTGGAATTGCCCCAATCCGCGTCCTTGCCCGTGTTGCGGTAGTCGTACATGGAGCAGTAATGGGAAACGTCCTTGTAAAGCTCGGCAATGTACTTTTCCGTAAGCCCACCAACGAGCTTGTTAAAGTTCTCCAAATCGTTTTTCTGCAAATACGCGGGGGCGAGGGACAGCAGCAAATCATAGTGCGGCAGACAGATAAACTCCTGCTCGGAAAGCAGCGCGCGGAAGTCCTGCTGACCGTACATCTCAAAGAAAGTCCGCATAAGCCGCTCCATGCCCCAGTCCACCTTTTCGCAGACAAAGCAGGTCTCGTTTATCTCGGACAGCTTTGCCTTTTTCGCGTTTTTCGGCTCGAAAAGCCTGCGGCGGGAGAAAAGCTGCCTGTCCACTTCCTCCAAATGAGTTTGCAGCATAAGGGCAAGGGAGAGACGGTTTTTCTGTTTCAGCATCTGCCGAAAATGCGTATGGCAGAACCCCGCCCGGTTTGTCTCGATACGCACGTCGGGCTCCATCATCGCCGCGCCCATGATGTACTCCACGGTGCGCTGCTCCAGCATATCCCTCATTCGGCAAATGGGGCAGCCCTCTTTCGGGTCGAGGATTTCGCTTATAGGTATTGTCAGAATACTTTCACGCATGTTGGTTGCTCCTTTCGGTGACTGTTTCAATAAATATTTCCGCAATTCGGTTAAGCCATTGACAATACGCTGCCGACCGAAATGTCGCACTTGTCGATTAATACGGTAACGTTCCTGCCGATATACTTCGGGTCGGTGTATCTTACCATAGCAACCGATTTTACAACAATAACATTGCCGCTGCCGTCAACAAGCCTGCAGCCGTTTGAAATTTTATCAATGCTCCCGTCGAGCGTTACGGAAAGGCTGCCTCCAACCGGAAGTATACCTGTAACTTTTAACATATCAATCGCCTCCGTTTAATTTATTATACGTTTCCAAATCTTTCAAATACTTTTTCAAAGCCTGTTCGGTCTGCGTTATTTCAGGTTCTGTCAATTTGTATAATTCCGCGTGTTTTAACAGTTTTCTTTGAGCCTCGATTTCGTTTATTAAACAGCTTTTTACGGAACCGTCGTTTTTGCCGTCTCTGTACTGTGCGGTATGAATAATCTCTTCAAATACACTTGCTCTGCCGGGATTTTGCTTTAATAAAATTATTTCCGCGTTATATGTAATTCCCTCCGCATGCTTTTTTTCGAGATACTCGTCAATTTCATCGCTTTGCTGTATAATTCCGCCCCGCTTACGGAAAGCCGCTTTAATTGATCTGAGCTGTTTCTTTGGCATTGGCTCGATATACCCGTCCGGTTTTGGCTTACGCGTAAGCACGTCCATAGAAGTATCACTCCTTGCCTTTATTATACCACCTTCCGGCAAATTTGTCAAATCCCGTTCGTTTTTTATTTCACCCTTGAAATTTTCTCTTAAAAAGTTAAAAAATCAATAAAAGGTGTAAAGCCTTGAAACAGACTTTACACCCTAAAATGTTATATTATAATGTTACCGTTTCTTTTCTGTCAAGTCTGTTGGTTGTAGTAACGCCCATTGTTTCGAGTTTTGTTTTAATCAGTCCTTGCTGATATTCCGCTTCTTGTTTTGCGTCTGCGGAATGTATGATTAATTCTAACATAGCATACGTATCAAGGAGAGTGGTTGTGAGTTCTTGACTGTTCATTTCATTCACCTTCTTTCGCTCATATTCTAATCCGCTACCTACATTATACAGGAATTTTCAGTGTTTGTCAAGGTATAAAACGCTTTTCGGGAAATTTGTCAATGTACCTTGCCAAAATTCGACAAATATGCTATAATAAATATGCTGCCAACTCTAATCCGCGTGCAGCGGAGAGGAGGTGATTAAAAATGTTATGGGATATTTTGTCAGCACTTCTTTTCTCTGTTATCGCAGGCGTCATCGCAAATTTCCTTTATGACTGCATTTGCAAGTGGCTAAACAGCAGAAAGAAGTAAAAGACGGCAGCGCCACAAACAGTACATTAGCGACAAAAAACCCGAGGATCTCACCCTCGAGTTTTTTGTGTGATTTCAAAATGTTATGGGATATAACTTATATCACAATTCTTTTCTCATGTACCATTATAGCACACAATCATATTTTTGTCAATACCCAAAATAAATATTCCAAAAAATTATTTCTGTTCGGTTCTCATACCGCTGCGGTGTGCAATTTATTTAATAATACCATATTTCATAAAATTTGTCAATGTACCTTGCCAAAATTCGACAAATATGCTATAATAAATATGCTGCCAACTCTAATCCGCGTGCAGCGGAGAGGAGGTGATTAAAAATGTTATGGGATATTTTGTCAGCACTTCTTTTCTCTGTTATCGCAGGCGTCATCGCAAATTTCCTTTATGACTGCATTTGCAAGTGGCTAAACAGCAGAAAGAAGTAAAAGACGGCAGCGCCACAAACAGTACATTAGCGACAAAAAACCCGAGGATCTCACCCTCGAGTTTTTTGTGTGATTTCAAAATGTTATGGGATATAACTTATATCACAATTCTTTTCTCATGTACCATTATAGCACACAATCATATTTTTGTCAATACCCAAATTAAATATTCCCGAAAATTAATTCAACCCCGTCCGCATATAGTGGAAAAGATACTGCTGAGCAATTCCCGCGTAAGGCAGCACAAACTCGGGAAAGCCGTTCGGGTAAAACTGCTCCGTAACCCGTTTCATCCACACGTCCATGGGGACGCACTCTATCCTGTACATACCGTACAGCAGGGCGCAGTCCGCCACTTTCGGACCAACCCCCTTTACTGTCATAAGCACCTTTCTCGCCTCGTCAACCGGGAGCTTTTTCACTTCCTCGATTTTTATCTCGCCGCTGTTAAGTTTTTCTGTACAGTCTGTAATATACTTCGCTCTAAATCCCGCCCGTAAAGGTGCAAGCCCCTCGGGTGTAACCCCTTTCATCTGCTCAAAGCTGGGGAAACCCCCGTACATCTCGCAAAGCCGCCCGATTATCCCCTTTATGCGGGGAATGTTGTTATTCTGCGAAATGATAAAGGAGCAAAGCGCCTCCCAGCTGTCCTGACGGAGCAGCCGTATTCCCCCCGCGTAGGCGCAGGCCTTGGCAAGCGTGCCGTCCTCGGAGAGCCGTTCTTTTATCTCGGTGTAGTCCGTCTCCAAATCAAAATAGGGTATCCACACCCTTTGGAACGTCTCCTCGTCCGTGCCGTGAAAGCGGAAATAGTCTTTCTCGGCGGAAACCGTCAGCGGGGTGTTCAGCATAAAGCCGCGGTAGGTACAGTCCGCGCCGCCGCCCAAACGCTCCCAGCGGAACGCCTGACCGCAGTCCAGCGTTTCGTCCAAATCAAGGTCGGGGGTTTTCAGCAGAATGTCCCCGCCCTTTTTTATGTACTCCATAATAACAAGCTCCTTTGTCTTTGTAGGGGCGGGGTTGCCCCGCCCGCAGATATGTGACATCGGGACGGGAAACCCGTCCCCTACAACGTCACAATAAACTCTTTGGGTCGTAATTGGGCTTTCTGTAAAGGGTGTCGGACTTGCCCTCAATCTCGTCGGCAAAAACCTCCTGCCACTCTTCGGGGGTGTAGTCCTCGATACCCACGGTAACGTGACCGTCCCCGCAGCCGAGAGCCTCGCAAAGCGCGGCGGTGAGCTTGTCCGCGGCGGCTTTTTTCTGCTCCTCGGTACGTCCTTTTAACATTTTTAACGAAATATGCGGCATAAAAACGCTCCTTTCAAAATTTAATTTAAAGCATAAAAGCTTTCAAATCCAATCGACTTTCGCCCAATTGTCAATAAAATCGGAATAAATAACTGCAAAAACAGTCCAGCCAACGGCAAAAAACGCCATAAGCGCAGACGGAGAAATCCACCGTTTCGATAAACCTTTTTTACCGTAGCAATGTTCGTACAGAGCTATATTTACCGCGCTCGGCAAAAAAATCGCCGTCAAAATCAAAATTATTCCGAAAACAAATTTATCTATGTGTATCTCTTTAATTTCAACAAATAAACCTACGGGAGAAATCAATGAATTGCCGAAAAACGTACAGTAAACCGTACCTGCCGCGAGCAGAATATTTATTAATACGGAAAGAGCCGCCCAATTTTCCGCAGTCCTTTTATTATCGGGGGTATTTTCAAGCACCGCTTTTTCCAAGCAAAGAGCCTTTTTCAGCATAAAAAACAACCCGCAGAACACCGCGCCGATAAACACTGTAAAAGCCAGCGCGCCCAAAGTCAGTTTGTCGCTGTACCGCATAAAATAACTTCCTTTCAAAATTTTATTTATATGTAAGAGATAAACCTCTTTACCGACCTACTTATCTTTCCCGATTTTCAAAGTCTCTTTTTCAATTTGCTTTATGCTTTTTTCGGGGGTTGGCAAATCCTCGGGCATAGTTCCGCCAAGCTCTTTTATTGTACTGCGAACCTTTGCGCCGACTTCATAATGCGTGCGGTTAGCGTTTTCCTTGCCCCGAATATTTTCCCGCCTTAGCTTTTCGTCCGTCTGCGTGGCTCGGAATAAATTCGCCGCAAGCTCGGTACTGCCCATAT
Organism: Ruminococcus sp.; assembly: GCA_023665505.1. Taxonomy (GTDB): domain Bacteria; phylum Bacillota; class Clostridia; order Oscillospirales; family Ruminococcaceae; genus RGIG8773. Next base: position 2,518 of record JAMPDU010000035.1, on the reverse strand, counting down.
GGTCGAGAATTTTCTGACTTTTCTTTAACCCTTTTCGCTCGTGTATTTCCTTTGCGCCCAAACCGCCGTAAAGCCCTTGATAGCCTTTATTCTGAAACACGGCGTAATCCTTTTCCGTTTCAACGCCGGCGTTTTTGGCAGCCTCGGCAAGAGATTTATTATGCTCGGTAATTTCATTTCGTATCGCAAGCCTTTTTTGATTTTCGGTAAGCTCCCTAAAATTCTCCGCAAGTTCCTGCTGTCTCGTCTTAACCGCGAAATAAGTCTGCCCGAGGGCAATAGCCTCTTTCTGCGGGTCGCCGTTCTGAACAATAAGATAGCAAGCGTACCGAGACAGCTTTAAATCTTCAATCTCGCGGTTCGTCATCGAACCTATGTTTACCATTTTGTTGACCTCAACAAAATGGGATTTTACGTCGTTTGCGGAGTTTTCACAGGAAATTTTTGCCTTTTCAATAACCTTTTTAAAGTTCCTCCACTCGCTGTACTCCAACGCGGTCTGCAATTCTCTTGCATACCAAAATTCGGAACCGTCCTCCGAAATATGCTTTATATTTTCAAATATACTTTCTGTCTGCGGCATAAAAACGCTCCTTTCAAAATTTTATTTATACAATACTATTTTACATCATTATACAACCCGCTCATCATTACGGAGTAATTCCTTTTCCCGTTCAAAACACGGTAAAACGTCACTTTTCTTTCTTCCTCAAAAACCTTGTAAAACATAAGGTAATTCTCCGTGATAACCATTCTGAACCCGACAGCCGCAAGCTTTTTGTCGGGAACGGCAACTCCCGAATACGGAAAAAAACTTATTTGCTCTGCTGCCTTGTTGAACCTTTTTTGTATTCGGACTGCACCCTGCCTACTGCCAAGCATAATAAACGCCGAGATTATTTCCGTCATATCATTAAGCGCGTCGGGAAGAAATTCCACCGCAAAAATGTTATTTTCCTCCATTTATAATTTCCTCCAGACGGCTGTTCACCTCTTCAATAGAGTAAGTCCTCGCGCCGCTCAGCCGATGCGCTTCGGCTTCAAGCAGTTTTTCCCGCAGATCAAGCATTTCCTCGCGGTATGTGTACGCCTCGATACTCATAACAACAAGATCTCCCTCGCCGTTTTTGGTTAGGAAAACAGGCTGGTTTTCCGTTTTGCAGAACTCGGCAATGTTATTATACTCATTTCTAAGACAGGTGGACGGTTTTATCATCATAAACTATCAGCTCCTATTTATTTTATATACATATTATATCATTATTATATACGTGTTGTCAATATTCATACGCCGTCCAGCTAAACTCCCCCCACTCGGGAATTGAAAACAGGAACGCTGTCAGCATAAATCCCCACACAAGGCAAATTGCCAAAAGCGGCACAATCACCCACAGCTTTGACATTCCCGATTTTTTGTACCAAAATTTGTAAAGCAGCAGGTTTGCCGCTATGGGCAGGGCAAGCGAAACAAGCATAAACGCCGCGCACATAATAAATTCGGGAATATACACGGGATAACGCTCCCACCAGTCGGTCAGCCCAACGGCAATTACCGAAAAGCAAAGCGATACCAAAAACAGGAAAATATTGATTATCAGAGACGTTACGCCCACCGCAGTCTTTTTCACGTTATTTCCCCCTCCGTTTGGACTTCTCCGCCCCCTCGATACAAACCACCTCGTCAAAAAGCCCTTGATACCGCGGCGGAATTAGCTTATTTTTGTGCACCTTGCCGAAGTACCACATCTTGAATTTGCAGTCGTTTTTCACCGCGTCGAAAAATGTGTGCATATGGCTTATCTGCCGCACCTCGAAGTCCAGAAACTCTTTCAGGGACGCGGGCGGCTCGTGGGTTATTATGTAGTCGGCGGCGTTGCCGTTCCTGTTCAGCACCTCAACGCCCCGCTTGACCTCCTCGGGAGTGGGCAGCTCAGCCTCCCACCAAGTTTGGCTGTCCTGTCTGATGTCAATCTCCTTGGTCTGACCGCCGCCGAAAGTGAAAAACTTCAGCCCCTGCAATGTGAACATACTGCCCCGCTTAGCCCGCATAAGCCGCCCTGAGACAACATTCACCCTGCCGCCGCAGAAGTCCTCCTCGGGGAACTCGTCCAGCATATCGAAATTCTCGTGGCAGCCCTCCACAAACAGGGTATAGAAACGTTTCCTGCCGATTTTTTTCAGTATGCTTTTCTCTTTCGGCGAGCCGTCCCAAACAAAGCCGAAGTCCCCGCAGACAATGAGAAAATCGCCTTTTTTGAGCCTTTTTATTTTGCTGTCGTTAAAGCGGCTGAAATCGCCGTGCATATCTCCCGTAACACAAATCAAAGCAAGCTACCTCCATAAACACATATTTATACATTATACATTATAGCACATTTTTCGTATGTTTTCAAGATATAAATTTATATTTTGAGCACATCTTTAAACGGCGGTTTAGCAGCCAAATTTTTACAGTATCTATCTAAAAGCCCTTTAGGCAAGCAAAAAGTTCGCCAGCCTTTCAAGGCTGCGGGGTCGA
>JAMPDU010000034.1 GCA_023665505.1 Ruminococcus sp. | reverse complement strand
GGACTGGGGATTTTTATTCTCGACAAGGTTAAATTTACCGCGGTTACCCTTGTGTGCGGGGTTATTCTCTGCGTGCCGAAAGCTGCGCTCCTCGTCAGGAAAAAATACGAGAGCTGGATGAAGTACGGGGTGCTGATAAGTACCGTGGTGGCTATAAACCTTGCTTACACCGTGCTGACGTTCCATATCGTGATGATTTTTTCGTTCCCGCTGATTATTTCGGTGACTTATTTTGACAGAAAACTGACAACTTTTACCACTTGGTTCAGCGCGGTTCTTATGACGGCGGCGCACCTGCTGAGTTACTTCACTTCGGTGGTGTTCGACGACCCGCTGAAAAGTATGAAGAGTATTCTCATTTTCGGGCTTATGCCGCGGCTTATGATTTTCTGCTTGTTTTCCATAATTTGTATTTCTTTGGGAAACAAAACCCAGCACATCTTCGACGAGCTTAACAATTACACCGTTGAGACGGAACGCCGCAGGGACAGCCTCGATACGATTATCAACGTTTCGCGTCCCTTTTACAGCGCAAGCAATATGCTGGAGCTTTCGGGGCTTATTCGGACGGCGGTAACTTCGGTTACGGCGAACTTCCGCGACGCCGGCTGCGAAACAAATTCGGTCATAGGCATAAGGGACGAGGACGGGGTGTTCCACAAGATAGACAGCAGTTTCAACTTCGAGGAGGAAAACCTCGACGAGGGAGAGGCGAGGGTTTCCATGAAAAACGTTTCCTTTGTGTTCCCCGTGAAAAAGCGGAAAAAAGACAGCGGCATACAAATAAATCAAAACGGCATAGGCATGTGCTTTTACGCCGACGGGGAGCTGTTTTTCTACATAACCATGGAGTTCCCGGTGGAGGACGAGGGCGGTTTGCTGAAAAGCTCTCTTGACATTCTTTACCATAACATCAGCACCGCCATAAAGCAGACTACGGTTAACAATAATATTTTTAAGACCCAGGAGGCGGTTATTCTTTCCTTTGCGGAGATTTCCGAGTCTAAGTCCCACCAGACGGGGCAGCATGTTAAGAGGGTGTCGGAGTACACCCGTATAATGGCGGCGTGCGCGGGGTACAGCGAGACCCAGTGCAGCAAAATCGCCCTTGCGGCTATGATGCACGACATCGGCAAGCTGATGATACCTCCCGAAATTTTGGAAAAGCCCGGGCGGCTTACCGAGGAGGAATTCAAGGTTATCAAGACCCACGTTACTTACGGGGAGGAGCTTTTGAAAAATTCCCCCGGGGAGGTTATGAGCATGGCGAGGAAAATCGCGCTGCAGCACCACGAGCGGTGGGACGGCAACGGCTACCTCGGTTACAAGGGTGAGGAGATTGATTATATTTCCGGGTTTGTTTCGGTGGCGGACGTTTTCGACGCGCTGGTTTCAAAGCGTTCCTACAAAGAGGGCTGGGCGCCTCGGGACGCGTTTTCCGAAATCGTCAAAAACAAGGGTACTCAGTTTGCGCCGTACGCGGTGGATATTTTTGTAAAATGTTATGACGATATTTATGCCACGTTAATGCAGTACCCCGATAGAAGTTAGAGGTTAGAGGATAGAGGTTAGAATTTTATGGCTGTTAATAACAATTTTTATTGTGAATTTTTATTTTAATTGTGCAAATTATATATGTACCATATGAAAGAGGGGCAATTTTAAAGATGTCGGATATAATTTCAATAGGCGAAATGCTGGTGGACTTCACCGCTGTTGACGCCGAAAACGGTGATATTTACTACAAGCAAAACCCCGGGGGCGCGCCCGCAAACGTGGCTGTTATGGCGGCTAAGGCGGGGGCGGCAAGCGGGTTTATAGGCAAGCTTGGCAAGGATATGTTCGGGCTTTTCCTGCGGGACACCCTCGAAAAAGAGGGGGTTGACACCCGCGGCGTTATTCTTGACCCAAATTTTTCCACAACGCTGGCGTTCGTACGCAAAACCGAGGAGGACAGGAGCTTTGTGTTCTACCGCAAAAACAGCGCGGACGTGAACCTTAACTTTAACGAGGTAAAGACTAAGCTGGTGGACGAGTGCAAGATACTCCACTTCGGGTCGCTTATGCTGACGGGCGAGCCGTCACGGTCGGCGACGGTGAATACCGTTGAGTACGCCAAACAGCAGGGCAAGATTATCACCTATGACCCAAACTGGCGGGAGGCTTTGTGGAACTCAAAAGACGAGGCGGTCAAGGAAATGCGCAGCGTGCTGCGGTATGTGGATATAATAAAGGTGTCGGAGACGGAATTGCAGGTGCTGACCGAGTGCGCAAATTTGCTGCCCGCAATTGCGAAACTTCTCAACTCGGGCATACGGGTGGTCTGCATAACGCAGGGAGCAAAGGGGTGCATAATCGCCACAAAGCACGGTATAGAGCGTTTCCCTGCGTTTAAGACGAACACGGTGGACACTCTCGGGGCGGGGGACAGCTTTTTCGGGGCGTTTATTGCGCGGCTCGCGCTGTCGGGGAAATCCATTGACGAAATCGTTATGGACGATTTGCGGGAGTTTGCGGTGTACGCCAACGCCTGCGGGGCTTTGAGCGCGGCTAAGGTGGGGGCTATTCCCGCTATGCCTACCCATGAGGAAATTGTGGCTCTTATTAAAGCGTCTCCCGAGGAGGAAGGGTACAGGATATAGTGTACAGTTGAGAGTGGATAGTTGACAGTTGGTGAATTCACGGTAACGTGATACGGCATGCGGCAGTTACCTAAATATACGCGCAAATTTTGTAGGGGACGGGTTTCCCGTCCCGCAAGACAATGTAACACAGTGTAATGGAAATGCAGGGCGATAAAACGCTTGGGAGCGTGATTTTATGAAAGTTAAAGCCGTATACCCTTATGAAAACCTGAATATAATTGTTATCTTTGAAAACGATACGGCAAAAAAATATGATACAAAACAGCTTTTTTCTCAATTTGAATGGTACAAGGAACTCGAAGACCCCGATATTTTCAGCCTTGTACAGGTTGAAACCGGCGGATACGGGGTTTGCTGGAACGGAGATATAGACATATCCGAGGACGAGCTGTGGGAAAACTCCGAACCGCTTGTATCCGTGTTTGACGGCTTAATGTCTTTCGGGGACGCCGCCCGCAGGTGGGGACTTGACGACAGCACCCTGCGGAAAGCGGTGCAGGCGGGGAAAATTGCCGAAAATACCGACGCGAAAAAATTCGGCAAACAATGGATAATCACCGAAGAGGCAATGTACAGAATATTCGGCGCGCCAAAGGCGGGTAGCTGACAGTGGATTTGTATGTAATTTTTGGAATTACTCATATACAAATACAGATATAAAATTAACAATATATTCATTGAACTGCGGTATATATTGTGGTACAATGAGATTGTGATAAATTTAACAAACTTTTAGCTTGCGCTAAAAATGTAAATTATGAAAGGCGGAATCAATAATGGCAGGCAGACCAAGAAAAAACAAGTCTGAAACAGCTGCGGCGGAGACAGCCGCTCCCAAAAAGAGGGGCAGACGTCCCAAGGCGGAGCTTGCGGCTATGGCGGCGGCTGTTGAGGAAAAAACCGAGACGGCGGTAACGGAAGTTCCCGCTCCCGCGCCAAAAAGAAGAGGCAGACGTCCAAAGGCGGAAATCGCCGCTGCGGAAACCGCGGCAAACGCTGCCGTAACGTCGGCGGAGGTCAAAGCGGAGAAAGCAGCTCCCGCTGCGAAAACGGAGGAAAAAGCTCCCGCAAAGAAAGACGATACTTTCGACACGGCGGGCATGGTTAACGAGCTGGTAAGCAACGCCAAAAAGGCTCTCGACGAGTACATGAAACTCGACCAGGAGCAGGTTGACAAGATTACCGAGGCAATGGCTTTGGCGGGACTTTCCGCGCAGATGGAGCTTGCCAAAATGGCTGTTGAGGAAACGGGCAGAGGTATTTTCGAGGACAAGGTTACCAAAAACATATTTTCCACCGAGTATATCTGGCACTCTATCAAGCACGAAAAAACCGTGGGCGTTATCGAGGACAACGTTGACGAGAGCTATATGGAAATTGCAGAGCCTGTGGGAATTGTCTGCGGCGTAACGCCTACAACGAACCCCACTTCCACGACGCTGTTTAAGGCGATTATCTGCGCAAAGACGAGAAACCCGATTATTTTCGGTTTCCACCCCTCGGCTCAGCAATGTTCAAAGAGGGCGGCGGAAATCGTGCGGGAGGCGGCTATTAAGGCGGGCGCGCCCGAGTACTGCGTACAGTGGATAGACCACCCCTCGGTTGAGGCTACGGGACTTCTCATGAACCACCCCGACGTTGCCACGATTTTGGCGACGGGCGGTCCGGGAATGGTTAAAGCGGCTTATTCGGCGGGTAAGCCCGCTCTCGGCGTGGGTCCGGGAAACACTCCCTGCTACATCGAGAAGAGCGCGAACATCAAGCAGGCTGTTCACGACCTTATTCTGTCGAAGTCCTTTGACAACGGCATGATTTGCGCGTCGGAACAGGCGGCTATTATCGACAGCGAGATTTACGACGAGGCTGTCAACTTTATGGAGTACCACGGCTGCTACTTCGCTAAGCCGCACGAAATTCAGAAAATTCAGGACGTTGTTATCAACGTTGAGAAAATGGCTGTTCAGCCTTGGGTTGTGGGTCAGTACCCTTGGCAGATTGCCGAGAGAGCGGGTATAAACATTCCCAAAGAGACTAAGGTGCTTTGCGTTGAGCTGCCCGGCACGGACGCCAACAAGTACCCCCTTGCTCTTGAAAAGCTCTCCCCCGTTTTGGCGGTTGTCAAGGCGGACACTACAGACCACGCTTTCGAGATGTGCGAGGAAATGCTTAAGCACGGCGCGGGTCACACCGCTGTGGTTCACTCTTCGGACGAGAAAATTATCGAGCGTTACGGCGAGACCATGCAGGCAAGCCGCGTGGTGGTAAATTCCCCCGCGTCTTTCGGCGCGATAGGCGACGTTTACAACTCAATGGCGCCCTCCCTTACGCTGGGCTGCGGTTCTTACGGAAAGAATTCGGTTTCCGAAAACGTATCGGCTAAGAACCTTGTAAACAGAAAGAAAGTCGCGAAGAGGAGATTGAATATGCAGTGGTTTAAAGTTCCCGAAAAGATTTATTTTGAGCCGGGTTCGGTGCAGTACCTCGCTAAAATGCCCGAGATACACCGCGCCATGATTGTGGCGGACCCGGGTATGATACAGTTCGGCTATGTGGACAGAGTTACCTATCAGCTGGAGAAAAATGCCAACCAGCCCGCCATTGAAATTTTCAGCGACGTTGAGCCTGACCCCGATCTTACCACGGTACGCAGGGGCGCGGAGGTTATGAACTCGTTCAAGCCCGACGTTGTTATAGCTCTCGGCGGCGGCTCGGCTATGGACGCGGCTAAGGCGATGTGGCTGTTCTATGAAAATCCCGATGCGGATTTTGTGGGCATGGCGCAGAAGTTTATGGACATCAGAAAGAGGGTTTACAAGTTCCCGAAACTGGGCAAAAAGGCGAAAATGGTGGCTATTCCCACAACCTCGGGCACAGGCTCGGAGGTAACGTCTTTCGCGGTAATTTCCGACAAGTCCAAGAATATGAAGTACCCCCTCGCCGACTATGAGCTTACCCCCGATATTGCTATCGTCGACCCGCAGTTTGTGTACACCGTGCCTAAGGCGTCGACGGCGTTTACGGGACTTGACGTGCTCACCCACGCTATCGAGGCGTACGTTTCAATTTTGGCGAACGATTACACGGACGCGCTTGCGTTACAGGCTATCAAGCTTGTGTTTAAGTACCTGCCCGCGTCGTACCACACCGCGGATTCCACCGCGAGGGAGAAGATGCACAACGCCTCCTGTATCGCGGGTATGGCTTTCACCAACGCGTTTTTGGGAATTAACCACTCGCTGGCGCACAAGCTGGGAGGAGAGTTCCACATTCCCCACGGTTTGGCGAACGCGTACCTGCTGCCCCACGTTATCGAATACAACGGACAGGCGACCCCCACAAAGTTTGCGGCTTGGCCTAAGTACGACCACTATATCGCCCCCGAGCGTTACGCGGAAATCGCCAAAATGATGGGATTTGTACCGCAGGACGCAAGCGACCAGGAGGGTGTAAAGGCTCTTGCGGACGCGGTGAGAAAGCTCATGACTGAGGTTGGAATACCCCTTTCCATCAAGGAGGCGGGCGAGAAAGACAAGCGTTCCTACATCGACGAAAAGACCTATATGGCGGCTCTTGAGGGACTTGCCTACAAGGCGTTCGACGACCAGTGCACCACCGCCAACCCGAGACTGCCCAGAATTAACGAGCTGGTGGAGCTTTATAAGAAGGCTTATCTTGGGAAATAATTTAATAATTATTTTCTGCAATTGCATTTGCAGCGTTTTGTAGGGGACGGGTTTCCCGTCCCGCTGTTAAATATCTGCGAGCGGGGAAACCCCGCCCCTACAAAATGTGTTATATTGCTATAATGAAAAACCCGCCGACAACCACCGTCAGCGGGTTTATTTATTAATTAATAAACTTTTTTTGCAGCCCGTGGGGAGATGCCGCTCTTTCTTATTGACAAAGTTACCCAATAAGGGTGCAGGCTCAGCCCGCTAAAAAATATTGTACCACATCGGCAGCTCCGCGCGGTAAAAAAGCTCCAGCTGGCGGTGTATGCTTTCAAGCTCGGAATCAAGCTCGTCGTTGGCGGCGGTTATATAGGACGGTATCTTCGCAACCGACGCGCTGACAACGTTCAGCCTGTCGTCCCGCAGCAGCACGCTCATCTCCTTTTCAAACGCCGCCCACTCCCTTTGGAGGACGTCCGCCGCCTCCGCCGCTTTCTCGGTATCACCTTGTCTGTTGTACTCCCGTATCTCTTCGGTAACGGCAATAAGCTCGCTGTTGCGGTGTTTCACAATCACCGGCGCGGCGGCTGAGTACACCATAATCGCCGCTATTATCGCGGAGGCTATTATTACTCGTTTCAAAAAATCAGTCCTTTCTGATAAATGAAAATTTTCCCCCGGGGTACGCCGTCATAAGAAACACGTCCTTTACGGCGGCGTTTTCTTTTTTCAGCACCGCCTCCACCCACTTTTCCGTGACCCCTATCCTGCCCATTGACTCGGGTACAAGCTGACCGTCCGCAACTATCACTTCGGGAGGGTTTTCGTCCTTGCCTTTTATTTCCATATCCCCGTTTGTGACGTTCCGCGCCGAATATTTTTGGTACACCGACAGCGTGCCCGTTGTCTCAACCACCGCAAGCTGTACCTCGTTTATATCGAAAATCCCCTGACTTCGCAGCCCCGCCGCAAGGTCGTCCACGGTAAAGCGTATGGACTGCATTTTCTTTTGGTCCAGCTTGCCGCCGCTGATGATTATCATGGGTTTGCCGCAGGTGAAACGCCGTACCGTGCGGCTTTTTATGCCCAGCCAGGACATTATCACGTCCAGCCCCGCAAGTGTCAGAATGGGGATAATCCCCGTCAAAAGGGGTATTCCCGTGTCCTCGACGGGGAGGGTTGCGATGTTGGAAATCAGAATGGTTATGGCAAGCTCCGAGGGCTGAAGTTCCCCGATTTGCCGCTTGCCCATAAGCCGCACCGTGAAAATCAACAGAATGTATAATATTACCGCGCGTATAAATACAACAGACATAATTGCACCTTTTTAATAAATTTTTGTATTTATTGTACATTTGCCGCAATAAATTATTCATTGAAAATTGTATGTATTTTTTTACATTTTGCGGAAATAATACCTTTTCAGAAAGCAAATATTTCTGAGAGGTGAATTTTATGCCCGTCCCAAATATGTACGAATTTAAAAATATACCCACCGTGAAATCCTTGGACGAAAATGTCCGCAATATCGAGACAATTCTCGGGAAAAGCTCGGATTTGCTCACAAACCCCTTTTACATCGGGAGCATACCCTGCTGCCTCATATGCTTTGAGGGCATGGTTTCCACGGGGACTATCACCAACCTTATTTTACGCCCCCTGACAAGCATTTCGGGAGAGGAATTTTCCCCCCAAAGCCTGTTCGACCATATCCGCGACAAAATGCTCCTCACCGTTGACAGGGGTCTGCCCGCCGAGTACGGCGACCTGATACGGCGGCTTATGAGCGGTTTCGCCATTCTGCTTATCGACGGCATTTCCACCGCTTTCGCGTTCGGGGTGCAGGGTTACGAAACAAAGGGCATCGACGAGCCGTCCTCCGAGGGGAACATCCGCGGCTCTCACGAGGGCTTTGTGGAAACCGTCCGTACAAGCATGTCCCTCGTCCGCAGACGTATCAAGTCCCCCCTGCTGCGGTTCGAGCTTTTCCCCGTGACGGACACAAGCCACGTGGACGTCATTCTCGCCTACATGGCTGACCGCGTGCCAATGAAACTTGTGAAAAAAGTCCGCAAAAAGCTTGAGGAACTGCCCCTTGAAACGATTTTGGGCAGCGGCTACGTCGAGCCGTTTTTGGACAACATCAAGCGCACCGTCTTTTCGGGGGTGTCGGTGACGGAACGCCCCGACGTGTTCTGCGCCAAAATTTTGGAGGGGCGTATCGGCTTGCTTATCGAGGGCACGCCCTTTGCAATCGTCCTGCCGTCCCTTTTTATCGAGAATTTTCAGACTTTGGACGACTACAATTTCCGCCCCTTTTACGCCTTTATAATTCGCTGGATTAGGTACATCGCGTTCTTTCTGGCGGTGTTCCTGCCCGCGCTTTATGTGGCAATTGCCACGTTCCACCCGGAACTTTTCAACCACACCCTTTTGGTGACCCTCGCCGCCGCCGAGCAGACCGCTCCCCTGCCCCTTGCGGTGGAGGCGTTCATAATTCTGCTTTTTTACGAAATAATCCGCGAGGCGGGGGTACGCCTGCCCAAAAGCGTAGGCGGGGCGGTTTCAATCGTCGGCGGGCTTATTATCGGGGACGCGGCTGTTTCCGCGGGGCTTATTTCCAACCCGCTGCTGCTGGTCTGCGCAATCGCGGTTACGGCGTCGTTTGTGGTGCCGTCCCTTAATCAGCCTATTACCGTACTGCGTTTCGCGGCGGTGGCGGCGGGGGGAATTGGGGGACTTTACGGCATTTCCCTCCTTGCGGCGGCAACCCTTGTGAACATCTGCTCTTTGGACAACTACGGCGCGCCGGTAATGTCCCCCCTGTCGCCATTTACGCCCAAGGCTATGCGGGACGTGCTGACCCGTGTGGGTTTCAAAAAAATGGCAAAGGGGCGGGCGACGGTGGAGAAATTGCATGGCGTTGATATTGATGATTAACAATTTCGGAAATGAGGAATAAAATGGGAAAAAATCAAAAAATCGGCTGGGGACAGTTCCTGCTGCTGCTTTTTATGTGCAGGGTTTTCACGCTGATGACCTTTGTGCCAATGGCGGGCGGGGGAAATTTGTCCGTACAGACGACGGCGGCGGTGATTTCCACCGTGGTGCAGGCGGTGCTGCTGATACCAATAGTTTTGCTGAAAAACAGCGTTACCGAGACGGCTTTGGCGAAAAACCGCGCCTGCGGCGTTGTCACGGCGGCGGTGTACCTGCTGTTCTTTCTCTTCTACGCGGTGAACAGCCTAATGCACTTTCAGAAATTTTTAAGCGCACGGTTTTTCCGGGACTCGGGGGAAATCGTCATGCTTGCGGTGCTGCTTGCCGTATGCGTGTACTGCGCCTGTCTCGGGGTTGAGGCTTTGGGGCGGGGAGGAGTGCTGCTCTTTTGGCTTTTTTTGGCAGCGTTGATTATTATGGCGCTGTACTCGGCGGGGGACTTTGACGTTACAAACCTAATTTTCGGCAGCGTCGGCGAGGACAGCCTTGTCAATGCGGTTATGGACGACCTTGCCCGCAACGGCGAAATCTGCGCCGCCGCCTTTCTTGCCAAGCACGTTCGGGACAAGCTCCGCTGCGGGGTGTACGGGCTGCTTGCCTCAAAGCTGCTGCTGACGGAGGCGGTAATCCTGCTGATAACTGCGGTTCTGGGGGACTTCGCCCGCCTCACCGACTACCCGTTTCTCACCGTGGGGACGTTCGGCGGCGCGGGTTTCATTCAGCGCGGCGACGCCCTTTACCTCATTGTGTGGACGGTTACGGCGGTTGTAAATATTTCCCTTTTTCTGCACATTTCGGCGGGGCTTATGACCGAGGTTTTCCCGAAAATCAAGTTTTCCACAACCATTGCGGCGGCTGTGGTTTTCGCCGCGGCGGCGGCTATGACGGTGACGGGCATGGAGCTTTCCGAGAGGAATTTTCGGGTGCTGTCGGGTTGCTCGGTGATAATTCTCACGGGGGTAATTCCCTTAATATGGTATTTGATTACTAAAAAAAGAGGTGCTAAAAGTGCTTAAAAAAATAATTTTTTCGGTAATTTTTATCTGTACGGCGCTGTCGCTGTCGGGCTGTTTCGGCGGAATGGAAGTGAACGACAGGGCGTTCGTCCAGCTTATGGGACTGGAGCGTGAGGAGGGCGTGTACGCGGTTTCCCTGCAAATTTACAAGTCGGAAAGCGGCACTCCCGACCCGGACGTCAGCAAGGCAAACAGCGTTTTCGCAAGCGGCAGCGGCGCGACTGTTTCGGCGGCTTTGGCGGACGCGGAGATTACCTTGGGGAAAAAACTTTTTTTGGGGCACATCAAGCTGCTTGTTATCGGCGGGGGGATTGAAAATCCCGCGGACGAGCTTGCCCTTTTCCTTGACGGCAGCGTGTCGCCCTCCTGTCCCGTGGCGTACTCCGACGACCCGAAAGCGGTTGCGGAAACCCTTTTGGAGGACGGCTTGTTTTCCGCCGAGCAGCTTTTGAAACTTATGGAAACGGCGGCTGCGCAGGGTAAAACGGCGTACACATCCGTTGCTGAGGTTGCCGCGAAAACGGGTGTGACGGGTACGGCGGCGGCTTTGCCGATAATTTCGGCGGACGGCGAAACGGTGAAATTCGACGGAATGACTTTCGCCCGAAAAAACGGCACGGCGGGCTGCCTTGCGGAAGAGGACGTGCAGGGGGTGAAATTCCTGACGAACGGCTTTGAGCGGGGGGACAGAATAACCGTCCCCGTCACGGTTGGGGAGGAGCTTGCCTCGGCGTATATCACGGAGGGGAAGTCCTGCCTTAAGGCGGAATTTGCCGAGGGGAAACTCCACGTCACGGCGGATATTTGCGTAAAAATCAAAACCGAGGAGAACCCCTATGAGGCGGAGAAAAAAGCGGTGGAAATGTCCGTCCGTGAAAGCGTCAAGGACACCTGCATAAGCGCGTTTTCAACGGCGGTGTGGTACAATTCCTGCGACATTTTCGGCATTAAAAAGCTGGTGCGGCGGGACTGCCCCGACCGTTACGAGGAGTACTGCCGAAACGAGGAGAGGTATTTGCGGGAGAGCGTGCTGACGGTCAACGTAATTTCCAAAAACTGAAAATATTCGGCAATTATGCGGGGCGGGAAACCGTCCCACATTTAATTTGACTTTGCATAAATCATATGGTATAATCTGTATAAAGAGGTGACGTGTATGGAAAATTCGGAAATAATAAATTTTTTACTGGAAAGATTTGTCATTGAGCGAAAAAAATTCGACCGAGGCGGGGTGTACGCCTTTACGCAGAGGCTGCTTGCCTACAATTCAAACAAAATCGAGGGCAGCACCCTCACCGAGGAGCAAACCGCCTCCCTGTTTGACAGCGGGACTTTGCCCCGCTCCGAGAGCTACTACCGCGCCAAAGACGTGGAGGAAATGAACGGGCATTTTCTTATGTTCAACAAAATGCTTGACACCCTGAACGAGCCGCTTAGCAAGGTACTTATAAAAAGCCTCCACTTTGAGCTGAAAGCGGGGGTTTTCGAGGACAGGGCAAACGGCTACGCTATCGGGGACTATAAGCAGCGCCCCAATATGGTGGGAATTTTTCCCACCGCCAAGCCCCGGGACGTGCCCCGGGAAATGGAGCTGCTGCTGAAAAAATATTTCGCGGGACAGGCGGATATTGCCTCGCTGGCGGAATTTCACGCCGAGTATGAGTGCATACACCCCTTTCAGGACGGCAACGGGCGGACGGGGCGTATCATTCTGTTTCGGGAGTGTCTGAAAAACGGCATTGTCCCCGCCGTTATCGAGGACGAAAACCGCGCCGAATATATGGACGGCTTAAAGCAGTACCGGGAGGAAAAGCGTGCGGACAAGCTCGCCGCCCTGCTTGAAAAGGAGCAGAAATTTTATAAAGAAAAGATTTCGTATTTTATGTAAATATTTCACAAAATTTTTGGGTAATTTTGTGCACTCCTACAAAGTTAAAAAATTTTTCTGTACAAATGAAAAATTTCGCCGTTCCGAAGTGTATTAAGAGTAGGAAAACCTAATCAGGGAGAATTTATTCCAAAAAATGTAAAGGAGTTTTTGCTATGAAAAGAAAAATTTTATCGGGCATACTCGCGCTGATTATCGCAATTGGCGCAACGCCAATTTTGGGGACATTCCCCGCCCTGACCGTTTCGGCTGCCGTCGACCTTGACAACCTGCCCACGCCTATCGCGAAAAGCGATATTGAGGACTTCCAAAAGGCTAAGCCTAAGCTGAATTTTGGGGAATGCTGGGGCGGTTACATTTACAGTTACGAACTGGCTTGGTCCGAAGTTGACGGCGCGCTGTACTATGAGGTGTACCGCCGCGACCCTGACAGCAAGGGCAGTTACACCAAAATCGGCGAAACGCTTTACAGCAATTTTTACATTGATTCCGCCGAGGGAGAGTACCGTGTAAGGGCAGTTACCTTTACATATGCCGACAAGAAAAAGTACAGCGACTATTCAAATACGGTGACGGTGGAGGAAAGCGAGTACTACAGAGAGGCGGACGACGAGGAGTACGAGCCTGTTGACGACGGTTACGCGACTTCGGAGGAGGCGGATTACGACGTGGGGGTGGCTGCCCCTGCGGAAACGGCGGCGGTGAACGGGGTGAACATTCCCAATATCCCAAATATTCCCAACACCGAGGAGTACAGCCACAACGAGGAAAGCGGCTACAGAAACCCTGCTATAACCCCCCTTTCCACATTTTCGGCGGACGTTGACACCGCCTCTTACGCAAACGTCCGCAGGCTTATCAACGACGGCGACAGCGTTCCCGAAGACGCGGTGCGTATCGAGGAAATGCTGAACTATTTCGATTACGGCTACAAAAAGCCGTCCAAAAGCACCTTTTCGGTCAGTACCGAGCTTACCGACTGCCCTTGGAACAGCGGTTCGCAGCTCCTTAAGGTGGGCATTCAGGGCAAGGATTTGGCGGAAACTCCCGCCTCGAACCTTGTGTTTCTGATTGACACAAGCGGCTCTATGGGCTGGAACGCGGAGGAAAAAATCGAGCTTGTGAAAAAGTCCGTGAACACCCTTGCCCAAAATTTGACAAGCGAGGACAGGATTTCGATAGTGACATACTCCGGCTCGGAAAGCGTTATTCTCGCAGGGGCGCGGGGAAATCAGGTCAAGACGGTTGCCAAGCTGACCTCTCTGCTTGACACAAACGGCGGCACGTACGGCGAGGGGGGCATTAACGCGGCGTACGCGGTTGCGGAGAAGTACTTCATCAAAGGCGGCAACAACCGCATTATTATGATGACGGACGGCGACCTGAACGTTGGTATTTCAAGCGAGGACGAGCTTAAAAAGCTTATCGGGGAAAAGCGGAAGAGCGGCGTGTACTTCACCGTTCTGGGGTACGGCAAGGACAACATCAAGGACAGCAAAATGGAGACTTTGGCGGACAACGGCAACGGCAGCTACCACTACATCGACACGGCGCGGGAGGCGTACAAGGTGCTTGCCGAGGAGCGGAACAGCACCCTTTTCACCATTGCGGGGGACGTTAAAATTCAAGTGGAATTCAATCCCGCCAACGTGAAGAGCTACCGCCTTATCGGCTACGACAACCGCCGCCTTGCCAACGAGGATTTCACCGACGATACCAAGGACGCGGGCGAGGTGGGCGCGGGACAAAGCGTTACCGCCCTGTACGAAATTATCCCCGCCGACGGCAAGAGCGGGGAAGGTCTGAAATATCAGCAGAGCACGGGCGATACGGAGGAACTGCTGACGGTAAAAATCCGCTTTAAAAACCCCGAGGACGGCAAGGTCAAGCAGATTACAAAAATTGTCAATGCCGACGATTATTCCGCAGAAATGAGCGACGGAATGAAACTCGCCTGTGCGGCTGCGGAGTTCGGGCTGGTGCTGAAAAACAGCGATTACAAGGGCAGCGCAACGGCGCAGTCGGCGTTAAAGCTGGCACAGGGGATTGCCGAGCCGGATGTTTATGCTAAGGAGCTTATTAGTCTTATTAAAAAATACATCAAGAATTTGGGATAAAATTTTCGGGACGGTTTTTCACCGTCCCGATTTTATCCGCACGGTTTTGTCTGAATTTATTAAATTTTAACTTATATATTGCAAACCTCAAAATAATAATGTATAATAGTATTGTACGCTCTATTCTCTATCATCTGTTTTCTGCTCTCTGAAAGGACTAATATGTTAAAAACCGTTTTAAAAATAATTTTGCAATATTTCCGAAAGCTGGACAAAACCCTTTTTATCGCCGTGTGCGGGGTGTCGGGGTTTTCGGTGCTGCTTATGTACTCAATCGTCCGCAACGGGCTTGTTTCCGACGGTCACGCGAATATGTACAAAATCCAGTTTGTCTGCCTCTGCGCGGGTGCTTTCGCTGCGCTGGTGCTGTCCGCGTTCGATTACCATAAATTTGTAAAGCTGTGGTTTCTGTACGCCCCCGCGGCGGTTGGGCTTACTCTGCTGACCTTTACCTCCCTCGCCTACCGCCCCGACGACAGCGCGGACGACGTTGCTTGGATAAATTTGGGTTTCACCACCCTACAGCCCTCGGAAGTGCTTAAAATCGCCTTTGTAATGACCTTTGCCCTGCACCTGTCAAAGGTCGGCGAAAAGATTAACAATATCGGCAACGTGGCTCTGCTGTGTATCCACGGGGCTGTCCCGACCCTTATCGTGGTGGCGCAGGGCGACGACGGCACGGCGTTGGTATTTTTTGTAATGTTTGTGTGCATGATGTTTGCGGCAGGAATTTCTTGGAAATATATTCTGCCCTGCATTATCGCCGCGCCTATCGCCGTTTGGGTGCTGTGGGACAAAATAATGCTCCCACACCAAAAGCTGCGGTTTCTCGTGCTTTTCGAGGAGGACCCCATGTCAGACCCGGAGTTTGCAAACATCGCCTATCAGCAGTACTGGGGCAAGCTGGCTCTCGGCTCGGGGCAGCTTTTCGGCAAGGGGCTTTTCGCGGACGAGTACGTAAGCGTCCCATATATGCACAACGACTTTATTTTCACCTACGTGGGGCAATGTTTCGGGTTTATCGGCTGTATCGCGCTGCTTTCCGCGCTGACGTTTATCTGCCTGAAAATCCTTATAAACAGCCGCATTGCCAAAGACGATTTGGGCAAGTACATCTGCATAGGCGTGTTTGCCATGATGTTTATACACTGTGTATTAAATCTCGGAATGGTACTGGGAGTAATGCCCGTAATCGGCGTCCCCCTGCCGTTCGTAAGCCAAGGCGGCACGAGCATGGCGAGCATGTTTGTGTGCATAGGGCTTGTTATGAGCACCTATTCCCACTCGGAGAAAAATTACCGGGTGTTTTATGACGCGAATTGACCCGACGGTACTCCTTTTGTAATTTTCATTCAGCGGAAAAATTGTCACAAAACCTTGCCAAAAGAGGAAAAATGTGCTATAATGAAAGTACATTAAATGAAAAGGAGTAATGTACAGTGAAAAAAGCGTTTAAAAAAATAATCGCCTCGGCGTTGGCGGCGGCGGTTATGCTGACACTTGCGCCGTTGATGATTTCGGCAAGCGCGGCGACAACCAAACTCACGGTTTGGAACGGTACTGCCGATACCTCTTGGTTTACGGGGAAAAAGGACAGCTACAACATCAGCACCGCCGAGCAGCTTGCGGGACTGGCGAAAATTGTCAACAACGGCAAGGATTTGGCGGGAATTACCTTTAACCTCACGAGAGACGTCTGGCTCAACAGCAAGAAAGACATTGAAAATATTGCCGATTGGGAAAATAACCCACCTAAAAGAATATGGGACCCTATCGGTTATTCATGGAAGTCGACTTTTAAACCGTTCAACGGTATTTTTAACGGCAACGGTCACACCATACACGGAATGTGCGCCTCAAGCGGCGAAACGACAGGCTGGCGTTCAGTGGGACTTTTCGGGTACGTTTACTGCGCGGGAATTACCTCGGTAAAACTTCAGGACTGTTATGTTTACGCAAGCAGCTATTACAAAACAACATGCGCGGGCGGTATTGCGGGAATTGCCGAGGGTTCGGTAATAAACCAATGCGAGGTTGATACGGGATATATCCGCGCGTACGGTCCCAAAAGCGCGGAGTACGGCATGCACGAGGCGTCCGCAGGCGGAATTGTGGGCTATTCGGGCGTTGAAAACGCAAACGGCGTGCTGGCGGCTCTTACCGTTGAGGCAATTTTGGGCGCAGGCGGACTTATCGCCAACCCCGGGCTTTTCAACGACGGCACTTCGCCCATAAAGTCCAGCGGAATATATAACTGCATGAGCAACTGCGATTTATACGCAAGCGGCATAAGCGGTTCAAACGTGGGCGGCATTATCGGCGACGGTCAGCAGGGGTACATAAAAAACTGCATTAGCATAAGCTGGCGTTATAAGGGCGGCAATGTTTACGGAAATCACCTTAGGTGGGGACTTATTGCGGGACAGGTTTTCAGATGTCCGGTAGTCAACTGCTACGCATGGAATTTGGAATCAACAAAAGCAAAAGGCATAGGCGATATTTGGTACGCCGCCGATATGAAAATAACCGATACCGTTGTGCAGATGACCGAAAAGGAACTGCGTAAAAAATCCAACGTAAAGAAGTACGGCGACGCGTTTACATTTGACGATGACAAAAAACTCCCCGAGCTTAAATGCTTTATGTAAATAAAATTTCCCGCAGGGTTTGCGCCTTGCGGGATTTTTTTATGGTACGCTAATTTTCAAAAAACGCTTGATATATCCGGTAATTTGTGTTATAATAGACTTGCCTAATTTATTAAATGGGGGAGAATACATATGAAAAACATCGACGAAACACTTGTAAAACTTTACGGAGAAAAAGCCTTAGCCGCCCAGCGGGAACGTTACCAAAGGGCTGAAAAAGCCTTTGCGGAGCTTTTCGGAAATCCCGAAAATGCCTCGGTTTTTTCCGCCTCGGGGCGCACCGAGATAGGCGGCAACCACACCGACCACAACCGCGGGAAAGTCCTTGCAGCGGCGGTGAGCCTTGACGTTATCGCCTTTGCCGTGCCAACCGACGACGGCGTTATTACGGTGAAATCCGAGGGCTTTCCGCAGGATACCGTGGAGCTTTCCGACCTGTCCGTACGGGAGGGGGACAAGAACTCCTCGGCGGCGTTAATCCGCGGCGTGGCGGACGCTTTTAAGCGGGACGGGCTCAACATCGGCGGGTTTAAGGCGTACACAACCTCAAACGTGCTCAAGGGCAGCGGTATCTCCTCTTCGGCGGCGTTTGAAGTACTTATCGGTACTGTTCTTTCCCACCTTTACAACGGCGGTTCGGTAAGTCCCGTAAAAATCGCCCAATTCGCCCAGTACGCCGAAAACGCCCACTTCGGCAAGCCAAGCGGACTTATGGACCAAATGGCGTCGTCGGTGGGGGGCTTTATCGAAATTGATTTTGCGGACACCGCAAACCCCGTCATAAACGAGATTAGCTATGATTTCGCGGGCAGCGGCTACAGCCTTTGCATTGTTGACACAAAGGGCAGCCACGCCGACCTTACCCCGGAGTACGCGGCAATTCCTCCCGAAATGAAGTCGGTTGCTGAATTTTTCGGCAAGAGGGAGCTGCGGGACATTACCCGTGAGCAGCTTTGGGAAAACATTGCCGAGGTTCGGAAAGCCTGCGGAGACCGTGCCGTGTCAAGGGCGTTCCACTTTTTTGACGAGAACGGGCGCGTCGACCGTGAGGCGGAGGCTCTCCGAAAGGGGGACGTTGAGGCGTTCCTGCGGGAGGTTACGGCGAGCGGGAACAGCTCCTTTAAGTATTTGCAGAACATTTTCGCGGCGGTGAACCCCAAGGAGCAGGGCATGGTTCTGGGGCTTTACACCGCGGAGAAAGTCCTGAACGGCAGGGGCGCGTGCAGGGTGCACGGCGGCGGCTTTGCGGGGACAATTCAGGCGTTTGTGCCAAACGATTTGCTTGAAAAATTCACCGCCGAAACAGAACACCTTTTCGGTAAGGGAAGTTGTTACAATTTGTTTATCAGACCTGTCGGAGGAACGAAAATTGCATAATAAAAGGCGGTCGGCGGCGTGCGGATAATTGGTAAAATTGATATTGAAAAATACAGGTGCGTATCGGATAATATAATTACCGACGAGGTTATAATTACCGAAAATCAAATTTCGCACATAAAGGAACACCACCCCAATGATTATGAGCAATTCAGCCAATATTTGGGTGAAATTGTTGCCGACCCCGATTATATTATTGAGGGCAACAGACCCGACAGCGCGCTGATACTTAAAGAAATTTGTCAAAATGGGAAATTATTTAAAACCGTACTTAAAATTGCGACTGTTTCCGAAAATCCAAATTACCAAAATTCCATTATAACTTTTATGAAAATTGACGAAAAAGAATGGAACAGATTAATAAAAAATAAAAAAGTACTTTACAAATCGGAATAAGTGTGCTATAATATGAGTATGATAAGTTAAGCTGTTTGAGGTGGAAGATTACGTACAATCCACACGCCGACGGTAACGACAGGGATTATTCCCGAGAGATGCAGGAGAAGTGTACGCCTGCCAAACAGCCGAACCGCTTTGAGCAATCAAGGCGGTTTTTTATTTTTTATATATTAGAGACATATTTCGATAAAAAATTTGTGTAAAACATATAAAATTTAATGTTTATCATTAAATAACTATTGACAAACGTAAATTAATATGCTATACTCTGTTACAGTAAGCGGCTTACATATTTTTTACACACAAAATTGTAATGGAGGAATTAATTATGAAAAAACTTACAAAACAAAGAATAACCGCGCCGTTGCTGGCTTTGTCGCCTATGGCGGTTTATTTCGGCGGAGCGTTTTTGGTGGGATTTTGCGCGTCGTTTGTTGGCAGCTTTATGGGTATGACGGTGGACGAGGTTACGAATATGCCCCTGCTGACCGACGGCTGGCTGGACGAAATCGGTATGGCAATCGCCGCGCTTTTCGCCTGTTCGCTTGTGAAAAAGCGCGGAAACGGCGGCATTAAAAGAGCCCTGCGGACTAAGGGCTTTGACTTTTCCGTACCGATAGTTGTGACTGTTTTCACCTTTGCTTGCGGGACGCTTTGCGACCAGCTCATCGGTGCGCTGCTGTCGGGTGTTATGACGGTTGAGCCTAACAGGTCTGTGGAGCTTGGCTTTGCGGGTTTATTTGTCACGGCGGTCTGCGCGCCGATTTTTGAGGAGATAATTTTCCGTTACGCGGCGGTGGAATTTGCCCGAGGCGCGTACTCAATGCCGATAATCTGCATTGCGAACGGTTTGTTTTTCGCGGCGGTTCACGGGTACAATATTCAAGGTTTTCTGCAAATTTTTATTATGGGCGGCGTTATGGCTTATGTGTACTGCAAAACCGAAAATATTCTGTACACAATACTTATCCACGCCCTGCACAACGCCTGCTGCTTTATTCCTTTAGACGCGGTATCGTACCTTAAAAACGGCTTTGTACTCAGCGAATGGTACTGGGTGATGATAAACGGGGTTGTTGCCGCCGCTTGTTTGGTTTGGTACTTTAAGGTGTTCCGCAAAAAATACAGGGGAAATAATTTCCGCGTAAACCGCGGAACGGTTTCGGGAAACGAACAGTCCGTACAGGCTATGCAGACTTTTTAAGGAGGAATTACTGTGAAAAAACAAATCAACGAAAAAGAAACCGAATTGAATATGAATTTTATGACAAACGCGCTTTACCTAATTATGTTCGTGTTTATGATTTTGTACGCCGCTTTCTTTGTTCTGACCGTAATACATACCGTTCAGGGGGTTTCGGCTTACGAATATCTGACCGACGGCGGCAAGGCGGATTTTTGGGATCATTATTTGTGCAGACTTGCCGACACTCTGACAATGGCGGCAATATCGGCGGTGGGTTTCGATATTTTCAGACGTTTCAAAAAGGCTGGTACGCCCTTTACTCCCGATGTGGGGCGCGGCTTGAGGATAATTGCCGTTCTGCTGTTTGCGGGGTGGATACTTATGTTTGCCGCCCACATTATCGCCGAGAAAATCACGGGAACAGTTCCGCCGAATGAATACAGCGGCTTTATCAACGGCACGGCTATGATGTTTGTTTCAATATTTATAATGCTGGGCTATATTTTCGACTATGGCTGCAAATTGCAGCGTGAGTCCGACGAAACATTATAAGGGAGGAATTACTGTGAAAAAACCTGTTGACCAATTAAAAACCCTTTTGGACGTCCCCGGGGAAACGCCCTCGGCGAACGACCACGCAAAGGCCCTTAAAGAGGTAAAAAGGCTGATAAAATTAGCGGTAAAGCTTACAAAAGTATTTATGGCACTGGCGGCTCTTGTTATAGCGGGGTTCATACTCGGCGGGATAGGCATTATTGCGGACTATGCGGTAACGCAGAACCCCGACGACGTTGAGGAGATATTTACGGCGGTTCAAGCCGTAATCACAAGCGGGGCAATTATGTACATATGCGTGATATGCAAAAAATTCTGCGAAAAAATTCTTGAAAGCGACACGCCTTTTATCCCGCAAGTGCCGAAAAGCATGAGAAAAATTGCCGCCGTTACCGCCGTTATGCTGATTGTTTCCGACATTGTATCTATTGTTCTTTCCTTGGTTTTCGGCATGGAAGTCAAGGTTTACGTGGACGGAAAAGGGTGGTTTATGGTCTTTTTGCTTTTGCTTTTGAGCAGTATTTTCGATTATGGGTGCAAATTGCAGAAAGAGTCGGACGAGACTTTATAATATAACGGATAAGGAGGAATTACCGTGAAAAAATCAATAAAAGAACAGCGTGAGGAAATTGCGAAAATGATAGCCCAAACCGATGAACAGCTCGGCGTGGCGGGTATGCCCGAGGAACTTAAAAATATTACCGTGACAATAAGAAATCTTATCAAGCTGATGAACATACTGCTCGTTTTGGCGGTTGTTATGCTGGCGGCGGAACTTGGCGCGTGTATTGATAATTTGACGGAATATTTGGGCGCGCCGTCCCCCGAAACGGCAGACAAACTCGGCGGCGGAATAATGCTGTTTTTCGCAATAGGCGCGGCTGCGGCGATTGCGGCTGTACTAAAAAATATTTTCAAGGCTATAGAAAAAAGCGGCACGCCGTTTATTCCGCAGGTCTCAAAGGGAATAAGGAAAATAACCGCCGTTATATGCTTTATGTTTGTTTTTCAAGGATTGGCTGTGGTTGTGTACCCTATGCTTACGGGCGGCGGCGACCCAACGCTTTATTTCAACTGGACGAGCTTTATATTTGTAAGCGTACTTGAATTAATGGGGTATATTTTCGACTATGGGTGCAAGCTGCAGAAAGAGTCCGACGAAACATTATAAGGGAGGAATTGCTATGAAAAAATTAAAAAATTATACCGCAAAAGACTACAATATCGTGCTTATACCCGTGATTATTATAGCGGCGTTTTCCGAGATAATGTTTTTGTGGAATTTCGCGGATACCCTAAGCCGTGCGGTGGATATGCTCGGCAGATTTCCCGAGAACCCCGACGTGCTGTATTGGCATTTGTGCACAACCGCGGACAGCTTTGCGGTTGTAGTTGATTTCGTCCTTTTAATTGCGCTGCTGTACAGCATAAGAAAAGCAGCAACGCCGTTCACCGCCTTTGTGGGCAAGAGTATGCGGGCATTAGCCGTATCAATGGTTCTGCCCTATGTTTTCAGTTTCGTACTGAAAATCGTGCTGACAGCAACCATTGCCGCGCCGTCGGAGAATTACACGGGATATTTCGGCATAGGCGGTGTTTCAATGGCGTTCTTGATTTTTATTTTGAGCTTGGTATTCGACTATGGGTGCAAATTACAGCGCGAGTCGGACGAAACGTTGTAAGGGGGCAGAGTATGGCAATAATATTAAGACTTGACCGAGTTATGGCGGACAGAAAAATGTCCCTGAACGAGCTTGCCGAAAGGGTGGGCATAAGCAACGTGAACCTTTCCAACCTGAAAACGGGCAAGGTAAAGGCGATACGTTTTTCCACCCTGGAGGCTATCTGCGAGGTGCTTGAGTGTCAGCCGGGGGACATTCTTGAATACAAAAAAGACAGCTGACGGTTGACAGTATACAGTTATTGTAGGGCGGGGGCTTGCTCCCGCCTTTTATGTTTGGTTACAATAAAAATAGGCGGGAGCAAAGCCCCCGCCCTACGGTAATTTTATCAATCAACAATAAGCGATTTTCCCGTCATCTCGGGGGGCTGGGGAAGTCCCAAAATCTTAAGCATTGTTGGGGCAATATCCGCAAGAACGCCCCCCTCCCGGAGTTTGCAGTCACCGCAGCCTACCACTATAAACGGCACGGGATTGGTTGTGTGCGCCGTGAAAGGCGAACCGTCCGCCTCCATGAGCTTGTCGGCGTTGCCGTGGTCTGCGGTGATTATCGCCGCGCCGCCTTTTGCGAGAATTGCGTTAACCATTCTGCCAACGCACTCGTCCACCGCCTCGACGGCAGCCTTTGCCGCGTCGAAAACGCCTGTATGTCCCACCATATCGCAGTTTGCGTAGTTGAGTATGATAACGTCGTACTTGTCCGAATTTATGGCGTTCTCCACCGCGTCCGTGACCTCGTAGGCGCTCATTTCGGGCTTAAGGTCGAATGTGGCTATCTTCGGGGAGTCTATCAAAATCCTGTCCTCGCCCTCGAAAGTTTTCTCCTCGCCGCCGTTGAAAAAGAACGTTACGTGTGCGTACTTCTGGGTTTCCGCGATACGGAGCTGTTTCAGACCCTTGGAGCTGACATATTCTCCCATTGTCATGGTGAGAGCCTCGGGGGGGAATGCCACTTCAACGTTGGGCATTTCCGCGTCGTACTGCGCCATGCAGACAAACTTAACGGGGAAAAATCCGTTGCGGCGTTCAAAGCCCGTGAAAGCCTCGTCAACAAACGAGCGGGTAATCTGTCTCGCTCTGTCGGGGCGGAAGTTAAAGAAGATAACGCTGTCGTCCGCCTTAATCATGCCGCCCTTATCCACAACCGTGGGGAGCATAAACTCGTCGGTAACGTCATTCTTGTAGGAATTTTTTATCGCCTGCACCGGGTCTGTTTCCTGCACGCCCTCGCCGTAAACCAGCGCGGAGTAGGCTTTTTCAACCCTGTCCCACATATTGTCTCTGTCCATGGCGTAGAAACGTCCCGCAATGGTTGCAACCGAACCCACGCCCACTTTCTTTATCTCGGCGACAAGCTCTTCCATGTACTCCGCCGCAGACGAGGGGGGAACGTCACGTCCGTCCAGAAAGGCGTGGACGTAAACCTTGTCAAGACCGTTTTTCTTAGCCATTTCAAGCAGTCCGTAAAGGTGCTCGGCGTGGCTGTGCACGCCCCCGGGGGAGAGCAGTCCCATAAGGTGCAGGGCGCTGCCCTTGGCTTTGCAGTTCTCCATAGCGGACACAAGCGCGGGGTTTTTAAAGAAGTCGCCGTCCTTGATAGACTTGGAAATCTTCACCAGCATTTGGTAAACGATACGTCCCGCGCCGATGTTGGTGTGACCAACTTCCGAGTTGCCCATCTGCCCGTCGGGAAGTCCCACGTCCAGCCCCGACGCGCCTATAATGGTGTTGGGGCACTCCGCGAAGTACTTGTCGAGGTTGGGTTTTTTGGCGGCGGCAATGGCGTTTCCGTAGGTATCCTTGTTAATGCCGAAACCGTCCATAATAATCAAAGCAAGAGGTTTTTTGCTCATTTTAATCAAATCCTTTCGGTAAGAAAGTTTATACATTACGTATAAATTCATATATTAAATGCTTTTGGTACAAACCAAAATCCCACATAATAGCGGGTTTCGTCCTCAAAGGGGTTATAGTCTTTCCAGACTTTGTAAAATAATCCCAGATAGTCGGTACTGCCGTTGTCGTACTCGATAATCGGCACGCAGAACAGAGGCGGCTCGTTGTTTTTTTTCGCCCTCAGCAAGTCCGCCGAGAAAAATATTGCCGCAATGCCGATAATCACCCCGCAGGCTATGGCGGTAATCTTCCGCGCCTTTGGGGACAGGGTTCTGTTCCGTCTGCGCTCCTCGCGGCGGGCAATTTTCAGTTGACGTGATTTCATATATTGACCGCCTTTCGGAGGATATAGAACAGAATTATTTGCTTAAATCCAAATCGGTTGTTACAATGCCCATGGATTCAAGTTTTGATTTAATACCCTTTATTTGGTAATTAATTTCCGCGTCTCTGTCGTTTGACGTTAATATACGCTGTAAATTCATATATTCGTCAATCAAAGTTGCCGCCAGTTCTTTTTCGGACATACCGTTCACCGCCTTTCAGAGGATAGAGATTAGAGGGTAGAGGATAGAAATTCCAACCGCTTAACCGTTAATTGCGGCTTGTACAATAACGTTAAAATCGTTCGCCTTAAGGGACGCGCCGCCGATAAGTCCGCCGTCAACGTTGGGCTTGGAAAGAAGTTCCGCCGCGTTGCCCGCGTTCATAGAGCCGCCGTACTGAACCGTAACCGCGTCCGCCGTAGCTTGGTCGTACAGCTTTGCAAGGGTCGCTCTGATAAAGCCGCAGACTTCCTCGGCTTGTTCGGCGGTGGCGGTTTTGCCCGTGCCTATCGCCCAAACAGGCTCGTAGGCGATAACGGTTTTCTTAACGTCCGCCGCGGAAATATCGAACAGGTCGAGCTTAATCTGCCGTGCCACAACCTCTTCGGTAATGCCGCACTCCCGCTCCCAAAGCAGCTCGCCTACGCAAACGATAGGCTTAAGTCCCGCCGCAAGAGCAGCCTTGGTGCGCTTGTTGACGGTTTCGTCCGTCTCGCCGAAGTACTGACGGCGTTCCGAGTGCCCGATAACGACGTACTCAACGCCTATCTCGGTGAGCATATCCGCGGAAATCTCCCCGGTAAACGCGCCGCTTTTCTCGAAGTGTACGTTCTCCGCGCCTATCTTCACGTTTGAGCCGGCAACGGTGTTCACGGCGGTTTCAAGGTTTGTGTAGGGCACGCAGGCGATAACCTCGACGTCCCCCGCGTTAGCCACCAGCGGCTTGATAGCCTCCAGCAGCTCCTTAGCCTCGGGACGGGTCTTATTCATTTTCCAGTTTCCCGCAATAATTGCTTTTCTTAAAGATTTGTTCATAGTAATTACTCCTTTTTGTTACGGCGCGAATTATCCTAATAGGGATTAGTATAACGCCGTTTTAATCTCTTAATTATATTATACCACATTTTCCCGAGCTTTTCAAGGGGGTAAGTATATAAATATCGTCGTCCGAAAGGACGATATATTGTTTAGTATTTTGTTTATTCGGTATTTTATTGTGTCGGTTTTTCCGTATACGGTTTTTCCGTATACGGTTTTTCCGCATACGGTTTTTGCGGATATGGACGATATATTTATTATCATTGTCATTATCAATTATCATTATCGGCATTTTTGGCACAGTTTGGTATACCAAAACATACGACCGCATAATTTGGTATAACCCCTATTAAATATTGTAAACTTTTTGTAAATTAACATTCCCCACAAAAACATGAAGTACACTTCATATTGTTTTTGTGCAGGATTACCCGTTACCCCAAATGTCAATGAAGTACACTTCATATTGTTTTTGTGCAGGATTACCCGTTACCCCAAATGTCAATGAAGTACACTTCATATTATTTTTGTGCAGGATTACCCGTTACCCCAAATGTCAATGAAGTACACTTCATATTA
>JAMPDU010000033.1 GCA_023665505.1 Ruminococcus sp. | reverse complement strand
CCGCAGCCTTGAAAGGCTGGCGAACTTTTTGCTTGCCTAAAGGGTTTTTGGTTAGATGTTGTGTGAATTTAGATGTTAAACCGCCATTTAAAACGTGTGCTGAAATGTACGCTAAATATAAATTTAACATAAATAAATTAAATTTGCGGGAGTGATAAAATTGCCCGAAAACAACAACAGCATTGAACGCGCCGAGCAACGCGTAAGGGAGATGGACAGGGTGACAAGACAATTTTCCGAAAGGGGAAACCGCTATATGCGGGATATGCAAAACAGAACGGGGAACGGCGTTCCGAACGGAAATAAAAATGTACATAACGCCCCCTATGCGGGGCGGGGCAGCACGGGCACACGTTTCGAGCCGATTGAGCGGAAAAAAGACGCTGCCGAGGAAAAAATTCTGCCAAAAAACAGTGAGAAAAAAGCCGCGCAAAACGTACAAAAAAACGGTGCGGGCGGCGGTGCGCGAAACGTCCCCCAAACGGGAATTGACGGGGAAAAGCTGCTGCTTATGGCTTTGCTGTATCTGCTGATGACGGAAAACGCCGACATAAAATTAATTCTCGCCATTGGCTATTTAATTTTGTAGGAGGGATTTTTTTGAAAATTTTTGCGGAAAAAGAAAAACAAACCGAGGAGAGCGATTTCAGGGAGCGGCTTTTGTCGGATTTGGAGTACGTGACGAACCGCCTGGCGCGGATTAGGGAAAGCTACGACATGACCGCCGAGCCGGAAATGGTGGAGTCGCTGATTTACGAGGAAAAGGCGATGAACGCGCGGTTTGACTATCTTATAAGAGTTGCGAGGGAGAGAAATATAAAATGCAGATTGGGCTTGCGGAAATAATTTTTTACGGGGCGGGGGCGGTGTTCGCCCTTGCGGCTTTGGCGTGCTGCATGAGGACGGAAAAGCCCGTCCGAAACGCGGTTAAGGGCATGCTGACGGGGGTTTTGGCTCTTGCGGCGGCGCATTTTTTCGGCGGGGAAATCGGACTTGCCGTCCCCATTAACGGCTTGACGGCTTTTATTGCGCTGGTTTTCGGCGCGCCGGGGGTGGGGGCGGTTTGTTTGATTAAAATGTTAATTGGGTGAAATTGATAATTAATAATTAATAATTTTATGTAATCGGCGGTTTAACACAGAATAGTCCGCAATATCTTGCCTAAAGGGCTTTTGGTGTGTTTGTTGTAAGCATTTGGCTGCTAACCCGCCGTATGTACTAATAATAATTTTCCGCAAAATAAAATTTTTTTCAAAAACCCCTTGACAAGCCGAAAATTATGGTGTATAATATAACCATACTAATCCTATAAAACAGATAGGATATGTCATTAATTACGAAAGGAACGCTGTTTATGCTGATTTTATCAAAACGAATGCGCTGCTTGAGGCAGAAAATTTAGAGGCAAGAAATTATTACCGAAAATTAAAATAAAGGAGTTTTTTACAATGAGTAATTTTAACGATAGAAATTTGAAGTTTGAAACCAAACAGCTGCACATAGGTCAGGAAAACCCCGACCCCGTTACCGACGCCCGCGCCGTACCCATTTACGCAACCTCGTCTTACGTTTTCCATAACTCGCAGCACGCCGCCGACAGGTTCGCCCTCAAAGACGCGGGAAATATCTACGGGCGGCTCACAAACCCCACTCAGGACGTTTTCGAGCGGCGCATTGCCGCTTTGGAGGGCGGAGTTGCCGCGCTGGCGGTGTCCTCGGGGGCGGCGGCGGTGACGTACACCATACAAAATCTGGCGGGGGCGGGCGACCACATTGTAGCGGCGAAAACTATATATGGGGGTACATACAACCTGCTTGCCCACACTTTGCCCACATACGGTATAACCACCACTTTCGTCGACCCCGACGAGGAGGGCGCGTTTGAAAAGGCGGTGCAAGAGAACACAAAGGCGATTTTTATCGAAACGCTGGGCAACCCAAATTCCAACCTTATCGACATCGAAAAGACCGCCGAAATCGCCCACAAGCACAAAATACCCCTCGTTATCGACAACACTTTCGGCACGCCGTATTTAATCAGACCTATCGAGCACGGCGCGGATATTGTGGTTCATTCCGCGACAAAATTTATCGGCGGACACGGTACGGCTATCGGCGGCGTTATTGTGGACAGCGGCAAGTTCGACTGGGAGGCAAGCGGGAAGTTCCCCGCGCTGACCGAGCCTAACCCAAGCTACCACGGGGTGAGCTTTACGAAAGCCGTGGGCGCGGCGGCGTTTGTCACAAAGATACGGGCGATTTTGCTGCGGGACACGGGTGCGACCCTTTCGCCGTTTCACGCGTTTATATTTTTGCAGGGGCTTGAAACCTTGTCTCTGCGGGTTGAACGGCATGTGCAGAACACGGTAAAGGTTGTGGAATTTCTGAATAAAAACCCGCAGGTGGAAAAGGTCAACCACCCCTCGCTGGCGGGGGGCGTGCAGAAAAAGCTGTACGATAAGTACTTCCCGGGCGGCGGCGGTTCTATCTTCACCTTTGAGATAAAGGGCGGCGAGGAGGACGCGAAAAAGTTTATTGACAGTCTGCAAATTTTCTCCCTGCTTGCCAACGTGGCGGACGCGAAAAGTCTTGCCATACACCCCGCCTCAACCACCCACTCTCAGCTGAACGAAAGCGAGCTTGCGGAGCAGGGTATCAAGCCCAACACCATTAGGCTTTCCATTGGTTTGGAGCATATTGACGATATTATTTTCGACCTTGAAGAGGCGTTTAAGGCAATTAAATAATTAACAATTAATAATTAATAATTAATAATTTATTGTAACGTTTACCAAACATCTGTAGGGCGGGGGCTTGCTCCCGCCTTTTCGCATTACGGTAAAATAAATAGGCGGGAGCAAGCCCCCGCCCTACGTTTGATGTAAAAAACCGTACCCATAAAGATTTGGGTACGGTTTTTTTGTTTCCTCCGTTCGCGGGAAAAACACGGTATGTTAGGGTACGCGTAAAAAGCACACGCTATTATAGTACGCGAAAAAAACACGTGCTTTTATAGGCGTGTTTTTTGCACGCACTTTTAAGAAAGGAGGTTCACACATTTTTATTAAGAGCGTCCGCAAAAACCGCTAAGAGTTTGACGGCTTGACGGCGGTTTTCCTCCGAGAGCCGGGAAAGAATGGCGTTTATTTCCTCGTTCTCGGAATGGCGGTCGCTGCCGTTTATGATGTAGTCCGCGCTGACGGACAACGCCGCCGACAGCCTGCGCAGGGTTGCGACTTTCATCGTTTTCCTGCCGTGTTCGATCTGTATGAGAAACTGCACCGATATATCAGCCATTTCGGCTAAACGCTCCTGCGTATAGCCGTGGGATTTCCGCAGGCTTGATATTCGCTGCCCGACTTCAAGCAATTCGTCCATAGCATCACTCCTTTGCTTTAGTATAACCTAAACCGCGGGATATTAAAATAAACTGCGGTTGTTGACAAACTAAACTAAAGGTGATATAATGGAAGTGGAAAAATATTTTTTTGGGAGGAATTTTATGGAAATAAAACTAAACACAATGAAATGCCCCTCATGCGGAGCGATACTTCAATATGACGATGAGAGCAGTTATATTACCTGTGAATATTGTTTGACAAAATTATGCTTAAAAAGCGAAAGCGAAATAAAAAAGGAGATGGAGCAAAAACGCGCCGAAAAAGAGCGCGAATTAAGAGAAAAAGAACGACAGGCAAGAAGAGAACACGAGCTTGCCGAGGCAGCTCAAAGGCAGGCGGAACGCGAGCGCAGGGAGGAATACGAACGCGCCGTCGCATATGAGGAAATAGCGAGAAAGGAGAGAGAATTAAAAAAATTTACCAAAAAGTGGCGCATTATAAGCGGTGTACTGCTATTTTTCGGTGTTATCGGGTTTTTAACGGTAAGCCCGTTGGTAATGTTTTTACCTTTTGGCATAATGGCTTTAATCCATTACCATAATACGCGTACAAAATTAAAATCTGAAATGGAGGGAAAAATCAGCCTGCCGAGGTTATTTAATTTTATGTCATTGTCCTGCAACGAGGTGAGAGACGCTTTGCAGAGCGCAGGTTTTTTGAATGTAAAAACCGTACCGTCAAGCAACGCTCCCGCAAACGGCGGCGAGACAAAGGAACAAGTCAGTTCCGTTACAATAAACGGCAAGACTGTGCGTACTTTTTCGGGATATTATTCGCCGAGCACCGAAATAAAAATAATGTACGACTATGCAATAAGAATGCCGCCGTTGTCAAGGTATAAGGACAGCGATTACGGACTTCTTGTAGACGCGCTGGAAAGGGCGGGGTTCACAAATATAAAATGCGTGCCCCTTAACGACCTTGTGGTGGGTTTAATGAAACGACCGGGCAAAATTGCGTCTATTTCAATAAACGGTTCGGAATTATATTCCGAAACAAGTGATTGGTCGGTTTCAACCAAATGGTATCTGCCAAACGCGAAAATTACAATAAGCTATCATAGCTTAAACAGGTAAAAATTTAATTTATGGAGGATTTTATTATGAGAAAAATTAAAAAATTTATTGCTGTAGTTTTACTGCTTTCCTTGACAGGTTGTGCAAACGAGATTAACGATTTGCAGGAAAATGTCATCGAAAACATATTTTCATCTGTACAAGATGATACAGATACGTCCAACGAAGAGACTACATCAAAGTCAGACAAGAAAAAAGATGACGACAATAATGTGACACATATAGTTATAAAAGAGTCCCCCGACAAATATACTTGGTACATAAAAGATTATGTCGGTAAAAATTGTGCTACAATAGGTTATACATCGCTTGGCGGTGATAGGCGAGATACTTATGGAAGTGGAAATGTAAAACTTGTTTTTATTGCTGAAGACCATTCCTATGTTGACATTGAAGATGAGGATTTTCTTAAAGGTTATGTTGTTACAGGTCAAAACTTAGAGCCAAATACAGAAATGAAATTAACTTTTGAGATTGACAGCAACGGAGAGGAATACAGCAGTCTTGTAGCAACTCAATCTTATGACGAAATTGTATTAAGCGTAAAAAAGGTCGGAGAAAAAAACAGCGAACCGGGTTCATTAACTAAAATTAATGCTGCTCCCGACAAATACACAAGATACATTGCCGATTATACAGGCAGAAATCTTGCCAACTGCGGTTATACCTCGCTTGGCGGTGAAAGACGAGATGAATATGGAAGCGGGAATATAAAATTAAACTTAATTTCCAATGACGGCAGCTATATTGACGTTGAAGATGAGGAAATGCTAAAACAGTATTATGTTACAAGCCAAAGCATTGAACCTAATACAGAAATAAAATTTGAATTTATGAAAGACGATGACGGAAATGAGTATGACTTTTTTATGGATAGCCAAAGCATTGAAGAAATAGACCTTTACGTAGAACCAATTGAATAACCAAAAACCCCCTGTCCAAAAACAGGGGGTCATTTCTTTCCCAAACCCCTTGAAAAATTTTCCGAAATGGTGTACAATAATATAAATACAAAACGAGGTGAAACTATGATTTTGGAATACCCCCTGCTGGCGGAAATTTTCGCGGCGGACGGCTTTGACCTTACCCCCGCCCGGTACGCCGCTTTCGGCCGCTACGCCGCGCTCCTTGCGGAATGGAACGGAAAAATTAACCTCACGGGCATTACCGACCCGAGAGGTATCTCGCTTAAGCATTTTCTGGACAGCGTTCTGCCGCTGAAGTTTTTGGACGTGCCCGAGGGCGCGGCTCTTATCGACGTGGGCACGGGGGCGGGTTTCCCCGGTCTGCCGATGAAAATTATGCGGAACGGTATTTCCCTGACCCTGCTTGACAGCCTTAACAAGCGGGTGAATTTCCTCTCCGAGGTGTGTAAAGCTATAGAGCTTGACAGCAAGTGCATACACGGGCGGGCGGAGGATTTCGGCAGGAACAGCGAGTACCGGGAAAAATTCGATATAGCGGCGGCGAGGGCGGTTGCCGCAATGCCCGTGCTGGCGGAGTACTGCTTGCCCTTTGTAAAGGTTGGCGGGACTTTCGCGGCGTTAAAGGGCAAAAACGAGGATTATCGTGAAAGCGAAAACGCGGTGAAAATTTTGGGCGGGGAGATTTCCGAGGTTAAAGAGTACGCACTTCCCGACGGGGACGGGCGGACGCTTATCTGCGTGAAAAAAATAAGGGAAACGCCCGGGAAATATCCGAGAAACAGCGGGCAGATTTCCAAAAAAACATTATAAATAAAGGAGAGATTTTCTATGCAAAAAATCATTCTCGACTGGAACAGATACCTTGAAACGTCCCGCAGAGCGGCGGCGGAGGGCTGTGTGCTGCTGGAAAACAACGGCGCGCTGCCACTTGACAAAAACGCCGAAACCGCCGTTTTCGGGCGAATTCAAAGCCACTACTACAAAAGCGGCACAGGCTCGGGGGGAATGGTGAACGTCTCACGGGTGTGGAGCATTGTGGACGGTCTGAAAGAATGCGGCGCGGCGCTTAACGCCGAGCTTGAGCGGGTCTACGAAAACTGGGAAAAGGAAAATCCTTGCAGCAACGGCGACGGCTGGGGCGGCGAGCCTTGGTCGCAGGAGGAAATGCCCGTCTCCGACGAGCTGGCGGCGCGCGTCGCCGAAACCGCCGAGACCGCTCTCGTCATCATCGGCAGGACGGCGGGAGAGGAAAAGGACAGCGCGGCGGAAGAGGGTTCTTATCTGCTGACGGCGGTTGAAATGGACGTGCTGAAAACAGTCCGCAAGCACTTTAAGAAAATGGCGGTGGTTCTCAACGTGGGGGGAATTATCGACATGGGGTTTGTACGGGAGATTGCCCCGGACGCGGTGCTGTACGCCTGGCAGGGGGGTATGATAGGCGGTCTGGCGGCGGCGGACGTGCTCCTGGGGAACGTTTCGCCATGCGGCAAACTTTCCGACACTATCGCGGCGAATATCGCCGATTACCCCTCTCACCCCTATTTCGGGGACAAGCTGAAAAATTTCTACACCGAGGATATTTACGTGGGCTACCGCTGGTTTGAGACCTTCGCGAAAGACAAGGTTCTGTACCCCTTTGGGTTCGGGCGTTCCTACACGGATTTTAAGATTTGCACCGAAAAAGCCGAAACCGTCGGAGAAAAAATTATTGTTGAAACGTCGGTGGAAAATGTTGGAAAACATCGGGGCAAAGAGGTTGTACAGCTGTACTGCGGCGCGCCCCAAGGAAAGCTGGGCAAGGCGGCGCGGGTTCTCTGTGCTTACGAAAAAACGAAAGAGCTTGCCCTGGGGGAAAAGCAGACCCTGCGGTTTGAGGTTGAACTTTCCTCCCTTGCGTCTTACGACGATTGCGGGGCGACGGGGTACAAGTCCTGCTATGTTTTGGAGGCAGGGGAGTACAAAATTTACGCGGGGGCGGACGTTCGGTCGGCGGAATTTGCTTACGGCTTTGAAATTGCCGAAACGAGAGTTACCGAGCGGTGCACCGAGGCGTACGCGCCTGTGGAAAAATTTGACATAATTAAAAATATTGACGGACGTGCCGAGAAAGCGGCGGTACACACCGCCGAAGTCGATATGGAGGTACGCCGCGCCGAAAATCTGCCCGCCGAAATAAAGTATACGGGTGACAAGGGCATAAAGCTCGCGGACGTTTTAAGCGGCAAAAATTCTATGGAACAGTTTGTGGCGCAGCTTTCCGACGGCGACCTTGCCTGCATAATCCGGGGCGAGGGAATGGGCAGCCCGCAAGTCACGGCGGGAACTGCCGCCGCTTTCGGGGGAGTTACCGAGAGACTGAGAAAATTCGGCATACCATGCGGCTGCTGCGACGACGGTCCGTCCGGCATGCGCCTCGACTGCGGCACAAAGGCGTTCAGTCTGCCCATCGGCACGATGCTTGCCTGCACCTTTAACAAGGAGCTTGTTGAGGAACTCTTCACCCTGACGGGGATTGAAATGTCCGCCAACAATGTGGAGTGCTTGCTGGGTCCGGGAATGAATATTCACCGCCACCCTCTCAACGGGCGGAATTTTGAGTACTTCAGCGAAGACCCGTTTTTGACGGGGACTATCGCCGCCGCCGAGCTGACGGGTCTGCACAAAAGCGGCGTGACGGGGACGGTAAAGCATTTCTGCGGGAATAATCAGGAGGTCAACCGCCGCGGGGTTAATTCCGTCATATCGGAAAGGGCGCTGCGGGAGATTTACCTGAAAGGCTTTGAGATTGCCGTTAAAAAGGGGAAAGCCACTTCCGTGATGACGACCTACGGCGCGGTAAACGGTTTGTGGACTGCAAGCAGTTACGACCTTAACACCACGGTTTTGCGGGGCGAATGGGGGTTCGAGGGCATTGTCATGACGGACTGGTGGTCTACCATGAACGAGCGGGGGAAAGCCCCCTCGGGGAATAATTTCGCGGCTATGGCGCGGGCGCAGAACGACCTTTACATGGTCTGCGCGGACAGCTCCAAAAACACCCACGGGGACAACACCCTTGAGGCTCTTGCGGAGGGTACTCTCACAAGAGGGGAGCTGCAAAGGTGCGCGAAAAATATCTGCAATTTCCTTATGCACAGCAGGGTTATGGAGCGGCTGCTTGGCACTGCCGCCGAGATTGAGGTAATAAACCGTCCCGCCGACGCGGAGGACTTTGACGGGGGAGAGGTGGAATTCTTTAAAATTGACAGGAGCGGGGCTGTACCCCTTGAAAGCGTGGAGGCTGTAAAGGGCAAGAGCTTTGCATTCGCGCTGGACGTGTCCGTGCAGGGAAAGTACCGCGTGACGGTTACCGCCAAAGCCGAGGGCGGGGAAGTGGCGCAAGTTCCCGTGACGCTGTTTGTAATGGGTTCGCCCTGCGGGACGTTCACGTTTAACGGCACGGGGGAGTGGCGGGAGATTTCCCGGGAAATGCCGATGTTCTCGCGGTTTGTGGCGTGCAGGCTTTACTTCGGGCAAAGCGGGCTGACGCTGCGGGATATTCGGCTTGAACTTGTGGACGAGAATTTTAGTTGGGATTCCTTGGCTGATTAATAATTTTCGGCGTTGTTTTTTGAAACAACGCCGATTTTATCAATGCCGTATCTTACCCGCCCCTTGGGGGGCTTTATAAAATAACCGAATTTTTGTATTCGGCATTGGGGGGACTTCCGCGGCGGGGCGACCCCGCTTATTCATTATTAACTATTAATTGTGCTGTAGTTTGGTTAAAATGTTAATTGAAAATTTGTATAAAGTGTGGTAAAATTATTTTAATAAACTTTTGCCCTTATGTGCAAAATCGCAAAAGGCTGAGCCTTTACCCTTTTGGGCGTACTTCGTCAAAAAGAGTAAAATGCTCCCACGGGCGGCAATGCCGATGTATTGTTACTTGCATAAAGGGCGGTTTAATTAAATAATATGTAAAACGATTACATATAAGAAAGGATTGATACAATGGCAGCAAAAGCTATCGACATTAAAAAGAACCAGCATATTGTCGTCAAAACGCCTGCCGAAAAGGCGGCGGACGTTCTGTACTGGATTTTGCGGACTGCTATTATCGCCAACATTATCATGCTGTTTTTCCCCGCGTTTAACCCCGCGAGGCTCAGCGGTCTGATAAACAAAAACCTTTCCCTGTTCTCCTGCGGTATCTCCTACGATTCCATTGTGGCGAACTTCGGGCGCGCTCTGCGGCAGGGCTGGGTGCTGGAATCCACGTTCAAAACCTTAAGCGCCCTTTCGGCGGTGATTATTTTTGCCATTCTGCTGGCGGCGGTGGGCGGCTGTATGTCCCTGGGCAACCGCAGAATGAAAAAACTGGGCTGCGCCTTTACACTTGTGGGGGGAATTGCAGAGCTTATCGCAATCCTCGGAATAAACGGTCTTTACGACGACATCGTGGAGCAGGCGAGAGCGGCTGACAAGGTTAAAAACGTCGCGCCTCAGCTCCCGAATGTAAACTCGTTTTTCCTTATACTGGCAATTGCTTTTATAGCAATCTCCGTGATAAACTTCTTGCTCGTCCCGCGGGACACGGACGGCAAATTTGAAATGGAACCCAAATTCCAGCTGTTTTTGATGATGCTCCCCGCTATCGCGCTGGCGTTCGTTTTCAGCTATCTGCCGCTGTACGGCTGGCGGTACGCTTTCTTTGAGTACAACGCGGGCGAAAGCCTTACCATGGATAAATTCGCGGGATTTAAGTGGTTTACGTCGCTTTTCCAGAACGCAGCCACACGCAAGGACATGGTAACGGTGCTTAAAAACACCCTCGGAATGAGCGGTCTGGGAATACTGACCAGCTGGCTGCCTATGGCGTTCGCCATATTCCTTTCGGAGATAAAAAATCAGCACTTCCGCCGCTTTGTGCAGACGTTCACAACCATACCAAACTTTATAAGCTGGGTTCTTGTGTACGCTCTCGCTCTCGCCCTCTTCTCAACGGACGGCTTTATCAACACCATGATTAACAATATTTCCGACGCGGGGGCGAATACAAACTACCTTATGTCGGACAGTCACTCTTGGCTGAAAATGCTCGCATGGGGCACTTGGAAGGGCATAGGCTGGAGCGCGATTATCTACATAGCCGCAATCTCGGGCATCGACCAGGGACTTTACGAGGCGGCGACGGTTGACGGCGCGGGACGTTTCGCAAGAATGTGGCATATCACCGTCCCCGAGCTTATTCCCACATACTGCGTGCTGCTGCTGATGTCCATAGCGAATATCCTTTCAAACGGTATGGAGCAGTACATGGTATTCTCAAACCCGATGAACGAGCGGGATCTTCAGGTGCTTGACCTGTACGTTTACAACCTCGGTATCGGCAAGGGACTTATTCCTCTGTCCACGGTTATCGGTATGGTTAAGTCCGTAATAAGCGTAACGCTGCTCTTTGCCGCAAACGGCGTTTCAAAGGCAGTACGCGGCGAAAGCATAGTTTAAGGAGGTGCTGTAATGGATAACGGAATGAATTTGGGAACGGGCAAGAAAAAAGCTCCCGAGGAAGTATCGGACACAACGTCCCATATCAAGCTCACACCGGGGGACATAGTGTTCTCGATAATCAACTACGCGTTTTTCGCGATATTTACGCTCAGCTGTATTTTCCCGTTTTACTACATTTTTATCACGACAATTTCAAGCAACGAGTACATAAACCGCGGCGCGGTAACGCTGCTGCCGAAAGGTCTTACCCTGTCGAACTACATGCAGATGGCTAACGTAAGCGACTTGTGGTCGTCGGTTGTCGTTACGGTTATAAGAACGGTTTTGGGTACGGTGCTTATGGTTTTCGCCTCGGCGCTGGCGGGGTACCTCGTTACCAAAAAGGAAATGTGGCACAGACAGTTCTGGTACCGCTTTTTGGTAATCACAATGTACTTCAACGCGGGACTTATTCCTTGGTACATGAACATGATGATGCTGGGTCTTACGGACACGTTTGCGGCGTACATAATCCCGGGAATAATCTCACCCTACAACATCATTTTGGTTAAGACCTATGTTGAGTCCATACCCGGAGAAATCGAGGAGAGCGCCTATATGGACGGGGCGAGCTACTGGACGATATTCCGAAAAATAATATGGCCCTTGAGCAAACCGATTTTGGCGACGATTGCCATATTCGGCGCGGTGGGGCATTGGAACTCGTTCCAGGATTCGCTTATTCTCAACGCCAACTCTCCCGCGCTGTACACACTTCAGCACCGTCTGTACATCTACCTGAACCAAAGCTCCAACTTGGGCGCGGTGGCGAACGGCGGCGACATGGGCAACATTGCGGGGCAGATGAGTACCAAAACGCTCCAGTACACAATTTCAATGGTGACTATCATACCGATTTTGTGCGTATATCCCTTTATGCAGAAGTACTTTGAAAAGGGTCTTATGCTGGGCGCTGTCAAAGGTTAATACATACACCGTAGGGCGGGGGCTTGCTCCCGCCTTGTCAAAACAAAAATCTGTTACCTCAGGCGGGAGCAGCCTGTATTGGCACGCCCCCTGCCCTACAATATAAATTCTAATAGGAAAGGAAATGTTTCTCAAATGAAAATGAAAAGACTTTTGGCGGGCTTGACCTCTTTGGCAATGC
Organism: Ruminococcus sp.; assembly: GCA_023665505.1. GTDB lineage: Bacteria > Bacillota > Clostridia > Oscillospirales > Ruminococcaceae > RGIG8773. The sequence continues at coordinate 14,160 of JAMPDU010000033.1, read as the reverse complement.
TCGGCACAATGGCAGGCTGCGGAGCTAAAACTCCCGACGAGCTTGACGCAAGCGGCGGAAACGCCACGGACTACAGCGGTCCTGCGGACGCGGGCGACGACAGCGGTTCGGTTGACGGCGCAGACGCCGCGGACGGCACGGACAGCGGAGATACCGCAAACACCGCAAGCGACGGCGGCGACACCACCGCCAACCCTTTCGGCGCGGACTATTTCGCCGAGCTGTACAACACGGGCGGTCAGCCTATTCAGCTTACCGTTTTCAGCCAGCTTGCCAACTATTCCGGTAAGCTCACCGGCTGGTTCGCCGAGGTTATGAAACGTGAGTTCAACGTTGAAATGACCATTATTCCCGACACCGACGGTATGTTCGACACCCGTATGGAGGCGGGAAATCTGGGCGACATGGTTGTGTTCGGCTCGAACGGCGACCAGTATCAGCGCGCCGCGAAAGAGGGCATGCTCTTCGACTGGGAGGAGGACGATATTCTTACCGAGTACGGTCCTTACGTAAAGGCGCATATGCCTTACGCCCTCGAAAACAACGCCAACCTTAACGAATCCATAGGCGCGGAGCGCGCTATATACGGTTTCGGTCACAACGTGGCGGAAAGCACAGACGACCACGAGGCGTTTTTCTACACAATGGACCTCCGCTGGGATTTGTACAAACAGCTGGGTTACCCCTCGGTTAACAGCCTTGACGACCTTTACGACCTCTTCGTGGAGATGAAAAAAATTCAGCCCAAGGACGAAAACGGCAACGAGACCTATGCTATATCAATGTGGCCCGACTGGGACGGAAATATGGTAATGTACATAAAAGCCTTCGCCACATGCTACTGGGGCTATGACGAAATGGGATTCGGTCTGTACGACGTTGAAACGGGCGAGTACCACGACGCTCTCGACGCAGACGGTCCTTACCAAAAGGCGCTTAAGTTCTTTAACAAGCTTTATCAGGCGGGACTTATCGACCCCAACTCCATGACCCAGACCTACAACGAAATGAGTGAAAAGGTACAGGCGGGCGGCGTGTTCTATTCTATCTTTGACTATGCCGGTTCGCAGCTTTACAACAGCGAGGCGCACCTTGCGGACGGCACGGGTATGTATCCTCTTATTCCCGCCGACGCCACGCCGCTTTGCTACGGCATGAACGTTCTCGGCGGCAACAGAATTTGGACTATCGGCGCAAGCACCGAGTACCCCGAGCTTGTAATGGCTATACTCAACTACCTGTCCACCCCCGAGGGATATATGACCTACTGGTGGGGACCTAAGGACGACGGCAGCGGAAACGGCTGCTGGTACTACGACGAGGACGGTCTGACCCACTTCACCGAGCTGGGCGAGCTTGCCTATAAGGACAGAAAAGGCACGACGATGCCCGACGAATGGGGCGGCGGCAGCTTTAACGACGGTACGTTCCAAGCTAACAACACCACATGGGTTAAGGACGCGCCGAATCCCGATTCCAACGGCGAGACCTACAACTGTGAAAACTGGGCGAGCCGCCTTGTGGACACAAACTTCGAGATTTTCCAAGACTGGAGAGACTATTCGGGACAGTACACCATGCAGATGTACCTCGACAGCGTACCGCACAAGGTTGCGCTGGGTACGTCCTACACCGAGTCTAAGCGTTCGGATGAATTGAAAATCATCTGGGAGCAGGTTGCCAAGTGTATCGTAAGCGACTCATGGCGTGCGATTTACGCCTCTACCGACGAGGAGTACGACAGCATTGTCGAGGGCATGGTTCAGAAGTGCAAAGACTACGACCCCAACGGCGAGTGCCTTGCCTGGTGCAACAACGAGGCAGCGATGAGACACGAGCTTGAGGAAGAGGCACGGAAAAATCAGTAAAAAACATTTTGGTTCTGCACTCCGTTTAAGGAGTGCAGAATTTTTTACTTTATAAAAAGTATACCACGTCCCCGCCAATTTGTCAAGCAAAAAAATCACTAATGATTAGGAAAATATTTATAAGTTTTGCACAACAATCACAAATTCAAATAGGATATACAACTATCATTCAAAGTAGTGTATAATAATCAAAAAAGGTGGGATTGAAAATGATACTTTTTATAGCGGACCGCATAAAATCGCTGCGGGAAAAAAGCGGCATGACCCAAACGCAGCTCGCAAGGCGGCTGGGGATTTCGAGGAGCGCGGTAAATTCATGGGAGATGTCCCTGTCAACGCCGTCAAGCATTTATCTTGTGGAGCTGTCGAGGATATTCGGGGTTTCCACGGATTATCTGCTGAGCCTTGACGAGGGAATAAAGGTGGATATTACAAGCCTTAACCCGCAGGAGCAGGAAATGGTGATAAAGCTTGTGGATTACTTTAAATCGTTAAAGGAAAAATAAACGCATAATTTTTTGCGGGAGACGGGAAACCGTCCCCTGCAATTTTTTATAATACGGTTTGTAGGGGCGGGGTCTCCCCGCCCGCGGGTTTGTGACGGCGGGACGGGAAACCCGTCCCCTACAAAATATGTTATCAAGATTTTACGGGGACGTTTCCGTTCCCGCCGATTTTTTATTTGACAACCCCACGCAAATGTTGTATAATATTGTACAGTGGGAAATTATTCCCCCATACACGGAAAAGAGGATTTTTATGTTTGCAAAAATTAATTACGAATCCCTCGCGCTGTTCGGGAAGTTCGGCGGGGCTATGCTGGGGCTGCTTTTGATTGTGTGGCTGATAGCAATTCTGACCCCCAAAGCCGCCAAACTTATAGACAAGCTGGGAGGGAAAAATCCCCCCGAGGGGGTGCAGGATAATATTAAACCCGAGGAATACGAGGTACACTCATTTTTCGAGGACGTACCCTTAAAGAGGCAAGAAGATAAGAGGCAAGAGGCAGGAGACGGCGAAAAGAAAATGTAACGGTTACAATTTCTAACCTCTACCCTCTGATTTCTATCATCTAAATAGGAGGAATTTTTTATGAAAACATCAAAAATAATTTCCGCGCTGACGGCGGCGGCGTTGGCGGTTTCGGCGGTGACGGTTACGGCTTTGGCGGCGGGGACTAAAGTGCCGATTAACGAAAAATATTTCCCGGACGAGAATTTTCGGGAGTACGTGACACAATTCGACTTGGACGGGAACGGTTTTCTGTCCCAAAGAGAGCGGGACAGGGTGACGGAAATAGAAGTCAGCGAAAAAGAAATAACGTCTTTAAAGGGTATAAGATATTTCCAAAATCTGGAGGATATTGAGTGCCTCGACAACGGGGTCGCCTCAATCGACGTCAGCAAAAACCTTAAGCTGAAAAAACTCAATATCAACCGCAACAAGCTGAAAGCGCTTGACGTAAGCAAAAATAAAAATCTTGAGCATCTCAGCTGCGGCGGCAACGAGCTGACGGAGCTTGACGTAAGCAATAACACAAAGCTTGAATGGTTAAGCGCGGGCGGAAATTATCTTACCGAGCTTGACGTCAGCAAGAACACGGAGCTTGAATGGCTGGACTGCGGCGGAAATAAACTTACAGAGCTTGACGTGAGCAGGAATACAAAGCTGGAAGTTTTGCAGTGCACCCGCAACGAGCTTACCTCGCTGGATTTAAGCAATCTGGAGGAGCTTAGCACGTTATGGTGCGAAAAAAATAATATTACGCAGCTTGATTTAAGCAAAAACACCGATTTGCAGGACAATTACAGCTGCGACGAAAACGTTAAGGTCGTTAAGCCGAAAGCAAAGGCGGGGAAAAAAATCCCCATAAGCGAAAAATATTTCCCGGACGAAAATTTCCGCGGGTATGTTTCAAAGTATTTGGATTACGACGGCGACGGGAAACTTTCACCAAACGAGAGGGACAACGTTTCGTCCGTAAACGTTTCTCACGACGGGATAAAAACCCTTGCGGGCGTAGAATATTTTAAAAATCTGCGCAGTCTAAGCTGTACGGGCAACGAGCTGACGGAGCTTGACGTAAGCAAAAACACAAAGCTGGAAAAACTTTTTTGCGAAAAGAACGGACTGACAAGCCTCGACGTTTCAAAAAACACCGAGCTTGAAGAGCTTTTGTGCGGCGACAACAAGCTGACGAAACTCGACTTGAGCAAGAATAAAAAACTTAAAGACCTCCACTGCGTCAGAAACAGGCTGAAAAGCCTTGACGTAAGCAAAAACACCGAGCTTGAAACGCTTTATTGCAGCGACAACGAGCTTGCGAAACTTGACGTAAGCAAGTGCGTAAAGCTAAAAACGCTTTGGTGCGATAAAAATAATATCACGCGGATTGACGTGAGCAAGAATATAAAGCTGGATAATTTCATGTGCGACGAAGATGTGAAAATTGTAAAATAAGGCAAGAGGTACAATTTCTAACCTCTATCCTCTAATCTCTAACGTTAATCACAAACTAATTTATAAAGGAGTTAATCTAAAATGGCAAAAGAAAACAAAAAAATGGTAGAGGCGATAACCTCGATGGACGAGGATTTCGCAAAGTGGTACACCGACATCGTTAAAAAAGCGGAACTTATCGAGTACACCTCGGTTAAGGGCTGTATGGTTATACGCCCGTACGGCTACGCGATTTGGGAGAATATGCAGCGCATTCTGGACGGCATGTTCAAGGCGACTGGGCACGAAAATGTGTGTATGCCCATGTTCATTCCCGAAAGCCTTTTGCAGAAAGAAAAAGACCACGTTGAGGGTTTCGCCCCCGAGGTTGCTTGGGTAACTCACGGCGGCAGCGAAAAACTGGAGGACAGGCTTTGCGTACGCCCCACGTCCGAAACGCTTTTCTGCGAGCACTATGCAAATATCGTACACTCCTACCGGGACTTGCCTAAGCTGTACAACCAATGGGTGTCGGTTGTCCGCTGGGAGAAAACCACCCGCCCGTTCCTGCGGTCGAGAGAATTTTTGTGGCAGGAGGGTCACACCATTCACGCCACCGCCGAGGAGGCAATCGCCGAGACGGAGAGAATGCTGAACGTGTACGCGGAGTTCTGCGAAAAAAGCCTGGCAATGCCCGTCATCAAGGGCAGAAAAACCGACAGCGACAAATTCGCGGGGGCGGAGGCTACTTACGCAATAGAGGCTCTTATGCACGACGGCAAGGCGTTGCAGGCGGGTACTTCACACTATTTCGGGGACGGCTTTGCTAAGGCTTTTGAAATTATGTACACCGATAAAGAGAATAAAAAGGTCTACCCGCACCAAACTTCTTGGGGGGTTACAACCCGCCTCATAGGCGCGGTAATTATGACCCACGGCGACGACAGCGGACTTGTCCTCCCTCCCGCGGTTGCGCCTATTCAGGCGGTAATTGTGCCCGTACAGCAGTTTAAAGAGGGCGTGCTTGAAAAGGCGAACGAGCTTGCCGAGAAACTCAAAGCCTCGGGCATTCGCGTTAAGGTGGACGACAGCGACAATTCCCCCGGCTGGAAGTTCGCCGAGTACGAAATGAAAGGCGTGCCCGTCCGCATTGAGATAGGTCCGCGGGACATCGAGAACGACCAGTGTATGTGCGCTCTGCGGTACAGCGGGGAGAAACGGACGGTTTCCCTTGAAAACGGTCTGGAGCTTTTCAAAAACGCCATTGTGGAAATGCTGGAGGAGGAAATCCCCGAGGGAATGTTCCGCAAAGCCGCCGAGAACAGGGAAAAGCACACGTACAAGTGCACATCTATGGAAGAGATTTCCAAAGCGCTGGAGGAAAACGGCGACGGCTTTGTCAAGGCGATGTGGTGCGGCAGCGAGGAGTGCGAGGACAAGGTGAAAGAGGCGACGGGGGTCGGCTCGCGGTGCATACCCTTTGAGCAGGAGGAGATTTCGGACAGGTGCGTTTGCTGCGGAAAGCCCGCGGAAAAAATGGTTTACTGGGGAAAAGCCTACTAATTAATAATTAAGAATTAATAATTTTTTTGGTACGGGTTTCCCGTCCCGTTTGCACGTAACCTGCGGGACGGGAGACCCGTCCCCTACAGAATTGTGTAATTTAAATTGTAGGGGCGGATCCTGTATCCGCCCGCGTGTTCCGAAACCGTTTCGGCGGGCGGATATGGAATCCGCCCCTACAGCTTTACAAAACCGCGTCCTGTTCGGCGCTTGTGCAAAATGCTTAAAAAAAGTCCCGAAAAAAAGGAAAAATTGTTCTTGACAAAACTTTCGCAAAATGTTATAATAATAAAGTATCCTCGTCCGCATACAGTGGCGGACGTAATCCAAGAGGAGGTGTTTTAAAATGGCGAAAATTACCGAGAGTTATGAAACCATGGCGGTTTACAGTCTCAAAAACGGCGAAGAGGGCGTTAAGGCTCTTAACGACAAGTTCACCGCGCTTATCGAGGCTAACGGTACTATGGAGTCGGTGAACGAGTGGGGCAAGAGAAAGCTCGCTTACGAAATCGACGACCAGACCGAGGGCTACTACGTGCTTTACACGTATACCTGCAAGCCCGATTTCCCCGCGGAGCTTGACCGTGTGTTCAAAATCACCGACGGCGTTATGCGCTCGCTGATTACCGTCAACACCAATGTTCAGTAAAAACCGTTGCGCGGTTTTACCGAAGATTGGCTAAGTAATCCGTTCGGACAAAATCAAAAGGAGGCTGTAAAAAATGCTGAACGCTTGTTCCATCAATAAAGTTATTCTTATGGGACGGCTCACTTCCGACCCCGAGCTCAGGCAAACCCCCAACGGCATATCAACCTGCCGCTTTACGGTGGCTGTCGACGGCGGCACAAATCAGAACACCAACGAACGCCGCACGGATTTCATTACCGTAAACGCGTGGCGGTCAACTGCCGAGTTTGTCTGCAAATACTTCACCAAAGGCAGGCTTATCCTTGTGGAGGGCAGCTTGAGAACAGGCTCGTACACCGACCGCAACCATTCCGACGTAACTCACTATACCTGCGACGTTACTGCGGAAAACGTTTCTTTCGGCGAGACGAAATCCTCGTCGCAAGGCGGCGGAAATTACGCTCCTCAGCAGTTTGCGCAGCCCCGCCAAAGCAGTCCCCAGCCCGCTCCCGCTCAGCAGGAAACCGCTCCCTCCGTTGCTTACGGGGATTTTGACGGTTTCAACGTTATCGGCGGAGACGACGACGGCGATCTTCCCTTTTAGAGGTTAGAGGATAGAGGCAAGAGGTTAGAAAAGTTTGATACAGCTGACATTTACTCTGTCTGAAAATCTTTAGGGCGAGAGGATTGAAAACAAGTTTATTTAAGGAGGTTTCATAATGGAAAAGGATAGAGAAAGAGCGCCTCGGGGCGCGAAAAGAACCCGCAAAAAGGTCTGCATGTTCTGCGCGGACAGGGTTGAAAAAATCGACTATAAGGACGTTGCAAGGCTTAAAAAGTGCATGACGGAGAGAGCGAAAATTCTCCCCCGCCGCGTAACGGGCACTTGCGCGTACCACCAGAGAGAGCTTACGGTAGCTATCAAGAGAGCGAGATATATCGCGCTGCTGCCTTATGTTTCGGACTAAAATTTTAAAAATTGCTCCTTTATGGGGCAATTTTTTTGTACGGTTATTTGTTACGCGGGCGGATACATTATCTGCCCCTGCAATTGCGCTGAAAAATTGTAGGGGACGGGAAACCCGTCCCCTACAGATTTGTTTATTATTTTGTGGGTTTGCTGTAAACGTAAAAAAATTAACTTTTTTATGCAAAATAAGCAAAAACCCCTTGCATATTTCAAAAAAATATGATAAAATATATAGTGATTTTATATTTTGTAAAGGACGGCTGATAAAATGAACAAGGAACAATTTCTGACGAAGATAAACGAGAACCTCCGCGTCGACGGCAGGACGGATATTTCTCACGCAACCCCGAAACAGCTCCACAACGCCCTTTCACGGGCGGTTATGGACGACGTTATCCCCCTTTGGGACAGAACCGAGGAGCGGCACGGCGAACGGCGCAGGGCGTACTATCTTTCCGCCGAGTTTCTCATGGGGCGCGCGGTGTTCAACAACCTCTACTGCGCGGGACTTTTGGACGAGGCTAAGGAAATCCTCTCCGAGCAGGGGGTTGACATCGCCTGCCTCGAGGAAATCGAGGACGCGGCTCTCGGCAACGGCGGTCTCGGACGTTTGGCGGCTTGCTTTTTGGACTCGGCGGCGGCTCACGATATTCCCCTTAACGGCTACGGCATAAGATACCGTTACGGACTTTTCAAGCAGTCTATCGGCAACGGTTTCCAGCAGGAAAGCGCCGACGCTTGGCTCGATTACGGCGACGCCTGGAGCGTACGCGCCGAAAACGAGGCGGTACGGGTGGACTTCGCCGACCAATCGGTACTCGCCGTACCATACGATATTCCCATAATCGGCTATGAGAAAAAGGCGGTGAACACCCTCCGCCTGTGGCAGAGCGAGAGCCTGAAAGGCTTTGATTTCGGCAAATTCGACAGTCAGGACTACCTCGGCGCAAGCGAGAACACCATTCTTGCCGAGGCTATCTCAAACGTTTTGTACCCCAACGATAACACCGAAAAAGGTCTGCGGCTCCGTCTCAAACAGCAGTACTTCTTTGTGTCCGCCTCGATACAGGACATCGTGCGCCGCTACAAGAAAACCCACGGCGATGATTTCTCCAAATTCGCGGACTGCTTTGCGGTGCAGCTTAACGACACCCACCCCACGGTGGCAATTCCCGAGCTGATACGCATTTTCATGTTTAAAGAGGGTATGTCCTTTAAAGAGGCGTTCGACATCGCGCAGAAAACCTGCAATTACACCAACCACACCGTTCTCGGCGAGGCGCTGGAAAAATGGGGTATCGACTTGTTTAAAAGCGTTCTGCCCACGATTTACGAGATTATTCTTTTGGTGGACGCTCATCTTGAAAAGTACCTCAAATCAATCGGTCAGACCGAAAAACAAATCGCCGAAAAGCGCATTGTTGACGGTGACCGCATACACATGGCGAGAATGGCAATTTTTGCCTCGTCTCACACAAACGGCGTGGCGCAGCTCCACACCGATATTCTGAAAAACGACGTGCTTAAGGATTGGTACGAAATCTTCCCCGACCGTTTCCAAAATAAGACAAACGGCATCACCCCCCGCCGCTGGCTGGGACTTTGCAACCCGGAACTGTCCGCCCTCATCACCGAAAAAATCGGCAACGGCTGGCAGACCGACCTTGACAAACTTGCGGAGCTGAAAAAGTTTGTGGACGACGGCAACACCATACGCCGTTTTATGGAAATCAAAAGGGAGAAAAAAGTCCAGCTTTGCGAGTATATCAAAAAGCACGAGGGCGTGGAGCTGAACCCCGACTGGGCGTTCGACATTCAGGTAAAGCGTTTGCACGAGTACAAGAGACAGCTTTTGAACGCGTTCTCTATTGTGGACTTGTATTTCCAGATAAAGGAAAATAAACTGCCCGATTTGCAGCCGACTTGCTTTATTTTCGGAGCGAAAGCCGCCCCCGCCTACAGACGGGCAAAGGGCATAATCAAGTATATTAACGAGGTTGCCAAACTGGTCAACAACGACCCCCAGACGAAAGACAAGCTGAAAGTGCTTTTCGTGCAGAACTATAACGTGTCCTACGCGGAAAAGCTCATTCCCGCCGCCGATATTTCGGAGCAGATTTCCACCGCGGGACTTGAGGCGAGCGGCACGGGCAATATGAAATTCATGCTCAACGGCGCGGTAACTCTCGGCACGTACGACGGCGCGAATGTGGAAATTGTGGACGAGGCAGGCTGGGAGAATGAGTATATTTTCGGCGCGCGGGTTGAGGAAATCGAGAAAATCAAGCCCCGCTACAACCCCCGCGAGAAGATTTACTACACCAACGAGCGGGTCAAGAGGGTCATCAACACATTGGTGGACAGCACCTTCAACGACGGCGACACGGGAATGTTCGGCGAGCTTTTCAACGCGCTGATAAACGGCACAAGCTGGCACAAGCCCGACCACTACTTCCTCCTTGCGGATTTGGAGGGTTATGTTGACACAAAATTAAAGGCGTTGTACGATTACAAAAACCGCGAAATGTTCTCGAAAAAGTGCTGGATGAATGTTGCATGCAGCGGCAAGTTCAGCTCCGACAGGACTGTTAAGCAGTACGCCGAGGAATTGTGGAAACTGTAAAAAACCTTCATATGTGTAGGGCGGGGGCTTGCTCCCGCCTTTTTGTATTACGGCAAAATAAATAGGCGGGAGCAAGCCCCCGCCCTACAGACGTATTAATATACGAAATTTATTTATAAATTTTCAACTGTCAACTATCAACTGTACACTGTAAATTATTTCCTAAAGCTGTAATAAACCCCAATCTTTTTCCCCGTGACGATTTTTACGCCCACAAACGCGCTGCACCCTATCGCCAGTACGAAAAGTACCAGTTTTAATATGTACCCCTCTCCCGCAAAGCTGTCCGGGGCAAGGGTGAAAGCTATCAAGCCGTACATCAGAGCCGCCGTCTGCACCGCAAAGTACACCACCGACAGAACCCTGCTGAACCGCGACCGCACAAGCGCAAACAGCGAGAACACCACCCCCGCTATGGGAATATAATCCATATACGGCTTTGTGCCGTCGCTGTTCATGTCGAGGTAATGGGCAAGTCCCGCCGAGACAAGTCCAACCAAAGCCACAAGCAGCAGCATGACGAAACCCTTTTTCGCCTCTTTCGCCTTTTGCTCGTGCATGAGCTTTTTCGCCATTTCCATGCTCTTTTTTTGGCTGAACCCTTTGGGCTTTGCCGAGAGAGCCTCCATGGTGCGGTTTTTTAACGCCTCCCTGTCGTTTTTGTCAAGGTAATCTTTGGCAAGAATATCCTCTTTGCGGATATTGTCGTTTCCGTACTCGGTAGACATTTCCTCCAGTTTTCCCGCCTGAATTTCCATGGCGAGGTCGTCGGCAATCATCTGATTTTTCAGGGAAGTTGCCAGCGCGCTCCGTTCGGTACGCATTTCCTCCAGCTTAACGCCGCTTGCCATATCGTCCAGAACCACGCCGGCGGCGATTTCCGCAAGGGGCTTGCTGCTGTCGTAATCGTCGTCGCCGTAGACAAACTCGATGTCGGGAAGTTCCTCTTCGGGGACTTCCTCAACCGGGGTTTCCGCAGGGGTTTCCTCCTCGGGGACGGACTGCTCCTCAGCCTTTTTCTGTTCCGCAAGCGCGGAAAGGTCTCCCCCCGCTTTCATTAAATCGCGCTCAAAACGGGGTATGTAATTGTTTTCATTTTCCGACATAACACCAACCGCCTTTTTATTTTTTGTAATTTATGGCTTAAAGGGAATTTTTGCGGAACAGGAAATTTTTTTAGGAAATTTGTCTATGGGACGGAAAACCCGTCCCCCCAAAAAATTGCCAAATACAGCACTTCACCCGCCCCTTGATAGGGGCTTAACACAGTAAATTTCTATAACATTTTACAGCGGGGTAGAACATGGCTGCGCGGACACCGCGCTATTCGGTAACGGCGATAGCCTCGGGGAAGATATTGGAAGAGCTTTCCTGCAAGAAGGTGGTATTCACATAGCCCTGAATGGTCGCACCGTCAAGAACCGTTATGGTGGACGCGGTTATGTTGCCCATAACGATAGCGTCCGTCTTGAACTCGGCTTTGCCGCCGATGTCCACGTTGCCCTTTATCTTGCCGTTAAGGTCGAGATACTGCGCCGCAATGTCGCCGAGAATTATGGTGTCCCTGTCCATCTGCACCCTGCCCTTTGAGGCGAGGTTGCCCTGCATGGACGCGCCCGTCATTATGGAGTCGTTGCACTCAACGTCGCCCACAACCTTGCCCGCAACGCTGATATTTTTGGTAATACGTACGTCCCCCTTAACGCTGCCGTCGATGTTGACGTTTGCGAAAGAGCGAATGTTGCCGTTAATAATCGTGTTTCGGGAAATTATGGTAGTTTCCTCGGTCTCATAGTAGGGGGAATCCTCTCCTCCGCCGTACGCCGGGGGCGCGGGAGGGTTGCCGTAGCCGCCGTTTCCTCCGAACCCGGAGGGGCTGCCGTTGCCGCCCATGGGAGCGTTGCCCACAAAGCCCTGCTGATTAAAGCCCTGACCCTGCTGACCCATATTCATATTCTGCCCAAAGCCTTGGTTTTGGGGATAGCCTTGCTGCTGACCGTAGCCTTGCTGCCCGTAGCCTTGGTTCTGATTTTGAGGATAGCCTTGGTTTGGGTACCCTTGATTAGGCGCGCCGCCGTACCCCTGCTGCTGATTGAAACCGCCCTGCCCGTTTGGGTAGCCCTGCTGTCCGCCGTAGTCCTGACGGGGAGGTCTCGCACCGAACTGTGAAACGTCCTGTCCGCCGACGTAGGGACTTGAGGGCGGAGGCGCGGCAGCGGACTCGGGGGCGATGTCCGCCTCGGGGAAATCGGATTTTGCGCCGAAGTCACCGTCCTGCACAGGCTCGGGCTGGGGGGCGTCGATATATCTGTCCAGCTCCGATTTTTTCTTTGACTCCTTGGAAAGGTCGTCCCCCACGAGACCGTCCTTTCTGAGAATTTCTTTTACCGCCTGGTTAAAATTGTCTTTAAGGCTCATTTTTATCTCTCCTTTTCTTTTTTGTTTTGTTGTTTGCTGTTCTACTTTTATATTTTTGTGCAAAACTTACAAATTTATTTATAAAAATTCATAAGAATAACCTTGTTTATGCGGTACGTTTCCGTACCCGTTCGTTGACGTATATCCGCGGGACGGGAAACCCGTCCCCTACAAAATTAATCGCGGTAGGAAAAGTTCACCGGCTCGACGGAGTTGTCAAGCTGCCCGAAGTGATAGCCGTCGGCGGTAAGCTTGTCGATAACGTCCTCCAGAACGTAAACCGTCTGCTTTTTCTCATGGAGCAGGATTATCGCCTTGTCGGCGGTGTTGCCCTCCATGCCCGTCAGCACGTTGTTGTAAATACTTGTCCAGTCCGCGTCATGCACGGCGTCCTCCCCGCTGACGTTCCAGTCGTAGTACACAAAGCCTCGGCGGGTCATTTCGGCGATAATCTGCTTATAGGTCAGCCTGTTGTAATTGTTTATAGACCCCCCGGGGAAACGGAAAATCTGCGGTTTAACCCCCGTCGCCTCGTAAACGCTGTTGTACGTCTCGTAAAAATCGGCAAGGTAGCTTTCAACGCTTTCGTAGATTTTTTCGTAGTCGTGAGAAATGGAATGAATTCCCACCGTATGCCCCGCGGCGGCGACGGCTTTCATGCGGGCTTGGGTCTCCTCCCCCTCGCCCCCGCAGAAAAAGAACGTGGCTTTGATGTCGTACTTATCCAAAATATGGAGAATATCGTGAGTATTTTCCGACGGACCGTCGTCAAAGGTGAGGTAAACCGTGCCGTTGTCTTTTTTGAATTCGGCGGGCGGGTCGGCGTACAGGTCGGGGTAGAGCTTGGTGTACTCGGCGGCGGAACCGTCCTCGGCGGTATCGCCCGCGGCAGCGCCCGCGCTTATGGGTATGCCGAGAATTTCGGGGTTTTCCTCGGCGTAGCGGGCAACATAGTCCTCAAAGACGGAAATATCGTTATTTTTGACGATTTCGAGGATTTCCTCGGAGGAGCAGCCCTTGCCTATCATTCTGAGGAAGAGGGTTTCCGCGGAAGTTTCCTCGGAGGCGTTCGCGTTTGCGAGAGCCGCCTCTTCGGCGTTTTTTTGTGTTTCCAGCATATATTTCACGCCGAAAAACACGGCGAGGAAGGTGGCTATGGCGAGCCAGCCGAAAAAAACCGTATATATAAGGTGCTTAAAGAACTTAACGCTGCCGAAGTACATTTTTTCAAATCCATTCTCCGCAGGAATACTGCAAATTTTAGCTCCCCTGCGGAAGAGCATACCTATTCCTTATAATAATACACCTTTTTTGCCGATATGTCAATTGTTATATTTACCAATTCACTTAAAGCATTTTTTACGTTAAATTTATATTTTAGTATTGCAATTGCAGGTTTGGCTGTTATTTTGTGTGTTGTTTCGCTTGCAGGGCTTTGCGTTTTACGGTTAGTGTGACTTCGTTTTGGGGTTCTTTTCGGAACTGGTTGGTGCACGCGTTACACAAGGCGGGAGCAAGCCCCCGCCCTACACTCCCTGCGGTTGGTTTGTTTTTGAATTTTAGAGCATTTGTTATAAATTGTTAATCGTTCACATCGAACGAGAGGAACAACCATCGAAAGGGGGAGGGGGCTCAATGGAATATAGGGGAC
>JAMPDU010000032.1 GCA_023665505.1 Ruminococcus sp. | reverse complement strand
TAAAGACGAGCTTTTGAGAGTTTTCGCGGAAATTGACGTACATATTTTATCATAATATGATGCTCATTTGTTTACCTAAAAAAAATCCTGCTCCCCTTGTACCGCGCCGTAAAGTAAATCACCCGCACAAGCCGTATAAACGCCGACACCGCGAACACGCCCATTGCGATTGCCCCCGCTATGCCGAAAGCCTTTGCGAAACGGGGCAGGAAGGCGTCCACGTCGCCGCTGACGAGGGTTATCATGGTGTTGTACATATACCCTCCCGGGACGAGGGGAATAATGCCGATTACAAGGTACATATTTACCGGCGCCCGCAGCCGTCTCGCCATTAATTCGGAGTACACCGACACCGCCGTTGCCGAGAAAAAGTAGCAGAGCATTTCACTTGTGCCGCTTAGCTCGTAGGAGACGAAAATCAGCTGGGTTATGGTCGCGCCTATGGCGGCGGTTATCATGTGCCGCGGCTTTATGTTGAACTGCACCCCGAACGCCGCCGAGGCTATCAGGCTGTACATGCAGGGCAGGGCAAACTGTTCAAGCAAATTTAAATCTTCCATAAAATTCCTCCTAAATCAAGGTGAAAAGCGTTATCGCCGACGCCGCCCCCACCGCCATTCCCACGGCTGTAAGCAGAGCCTCCGTCAAGGTGTACAGACCCGCGAGGAAGTCCCCGGCGATAAAATCCCGCATGCAGTTTGTAAGGGTTATCCCCGGGACGAGGTTCATTGCCGCGCCTATTATCACCTTGTCGAAACCGTCGGTAAGTCCGCACCGCGAGATTGTCACGGCGATTGCCGAAATCGCAAAGCTGCACACCACGCTTTGAAAAAACACGCTGGGTTTGACCCGCTCCACAAGGCGGGAGAGATAGAAAATCAGCACGGAAATAAGTCCCGCGAAAAGGGCGTCGGGGGCGTATCCGCCGAAAAAAAGCGCGAATGTCGCACCCACCACGCCGAAACTCAGGGCACGGACGGGTACGCCGTAAACCCTGCGGGTTTTGATTTCCTCCAAATGGCGCATAATCACGGCGGAGGCGGGCTTTTCGGTGCAGATAAAGCGGGAGAGATTGTTCAGCTTGTCCACCCTGTCGAGATTGGTGGAACGGTTTGTTATGCGCATTGTCTGGGTCAGGGGCGGACTGTCCCCGTCGTTGACGGTTATTATCAGGCTTGTGGGAATGGCGAAAACCTCCACTCGCCTGCCGTCCCCCGTAAAGCCGTACGCCTCGGCAATGCGGTTAATGCTGTCCTCGACGCGGTAGATTTCCGCGCCGTACTCGATAAGCATACCGCCTATGCCCGAGGTTATTTTCAGTAGCTCGTTTGCCGTCATAAAATAAATCCTCCGTCAACAGAAAGAATTTGCCCTGTGATAAAAGCGGCTTTTTCCGAGGCTAAAAATAATATGGCGTTTGCCACGTCCTCGGGAGTGCCCAGCCTGTTTAAGGGGGTTTCCGCCTTTAAGTCCGCCAAAACTTCGGGGGGGAGCGCGCCGTTCATATCGGTGGAAATTACCCCCGGGGCAACGCAGTTTACGGTTATTCCCGAAAGTCCAACCTCTTTCGCCAAAGCCTTTGTAAAGCCTATCAGGGCGGCTTTTGAGGCGGAATAGTGCACCTCGCAGGACGCCCCCGCGATACCCCACATCGAGGAAATATTTACAATTCTGCCGCTTTTTTCGTGTATCATACGGGGCAGAACCGCCTGCGTGCAGTTGTACGCGCCCTTGACGTTCACGGCGAACATTCTGTCCCACATTTCCTCGGTGATGTCGGTAAAAAGAGCCTGTTCGGCAATGCCCGCGTTGTTTATGAGCACGTCAATTCCGCCCATAGATTTTTCGATTTCGGCGCACATTTTCTCCACCGCGCCCTTGTGGGAAACGTCCGCCTTAAAGGGCAGAGCCTTTACGGAAAATTTCTCCAATTCGCGGCAAAGCTCGGCGGCTTTCTCGGCGGAACTTCGGTAATTCACTGCAACGCTGTACCCCGCCCGCGCAAAGGCGTACGCCGCCGCCCGTCCTATTCCTCGGGACGCGCCTGTTATTAAGACTGTTTTCATAGCAAAAACCCCCTTTAGAAATATTATACCATATTATTTTATAATTTCAACACCTAAAAGCAAAAAAAGGACGATGTTTTTAACACCGTCCTTAAAAATTATTTCAGATTGTAAATTGTGCCGTTTATGGAGAGTGCCTCCACGTCCTCGGTTTTTACAATTTCCTGCTTGCCGCCGTCGATTGAGTACTTAAATTCATACTCCAATTTATATATGCCGTCGCCGTAGGTGCACGTTCCGCTGCTGACTTTTATGGGAATTGTTCCGCCGTCGGACATAATAAGACACATTTCGTTATTGTCCTTGTCGTCAAGTTGCGATACGCTGTACGTTCCTGGATTTTTCAATTCCTCTTTTTCATATTCGCTCGGCTCATACTCGAAATTTAAATGGCTGTACATAGGACCTACGTCAATATAGGTACAGTTTACGGTTCTTTCAAGCATAACCTTGTCACCATACGCTCCGCCGTCCTCTGTCGGTATGAGTTTCGTAACGGTTATATAATAAACAAAATCTTCCTCAACATCTTGGCATACTCTCGTTTTCAACGCGGTTTCGGACGGATTGTACACGAAAGAAAATTCCCACTCCAACTCAAGAGCAAGCACGCTGCTGTCGTCAAAATCTACGGGAACATAATTGTTATAACTTACACTGCCGTGGTTGTCGCGAACATAACCCGAAAAATCCTCCCACTCAAAGTAACGCACGTTATTTTCTTTAAGAAAATTATTGTAAACCTCGTCGGGATAAAAATTTTTACCCTCAACGCTGACCTTTTTGCCTATCAGCTCGCGGTCGCATTCCATTTCTATAT
This sequence comes from Ruminococcus sp., assembly GCA_023665505.1. Taxonomy (GTDB): domain Bacteria; phylum Bacillota; class Clostridia; order Oscillospirales; family Ruminococcaceae; genus RGIG8773. Next base: position 23,452 of record JAMPDU010000032.1, on the reverse strand, counting down.
AAAATTCAATATTTCCGTCGTTATTGACATAATTGCCGTACCCCACGCCGCCGTATTCGTAAAGCAAGTGCATCTGTTGGTGCTGCCAAAGATTGTGTAAACCGAGCCAACCTAAAACATTGCTTTCAACAGGAACGGCAAAATGCTCGGAAACGGGAGTACCGTCAACACGGGAAAGCTCAACAACCGCGACAAGGCTTTTGTCTGTACCCGTTACACCCTTTACGGAAAATTTATAATCGCTGTCCGAAACTTTATATTCAAAATTTTTTGCCGTACCCGCAAGGGAGTTTGCGAGTTCCGTATCTCTTACGGCAATAAAATCCCCGAAAACCGCGTTAAAGTCAATAAGACCCGTCACCGCCGCCGCGGTAATTCCGCATATCAGAACAGCGCAGACAGCCGCCGCCGTGCCGAAAACACGCTTGCCCGAAAACCGCCGCCGCGCCTTTTTCGTCTCTGCGGGGACGTTTTTCACGTCAAGCACGCGGTTCACCAGCTCCTCGGGGGGCTTGATGTTCTCGAACGCTTTTTTGAAAATTTCGTTATTCATATCCAAATTCCTCCAGTTCTTTTTTAAGTAATTCCCGCGCCCGTTTAAGGCGGGTGCGGACGGTGGCGCAGTTCAGCTTTAACGCCGCCGCAATATCCGCGCAGGACATCTCCTCGTAGTAAAACATCTCCACAACGGGGCGGTACTTCGGCGGAAGGCTTTTCACCGCCGCTATCACAACCTCGGCGGTTTCCCGCTCCTCGGGAAGTCCCTCCGCCGCCATATCCTCGCTAAGCTCCGTCCTTTTCCGAAACCAAGCCGAACGCTTTATCAGTTTACAGCAGTTAAGCGTGACCCTAATCAGCCAAGCCTTTAAATGCTCCTCGTCGCGGAAGTCCACGCCGCCGCTGTACAACTTGAAAAATACCTCCTGAAACACGTCCTCCGCGTCCTGACGGCATGGGCATTGCAGAAAAGCAATTCTGTACACCGTATCCTTGTACGCGAGAACGGTTTCTTTATAATCGGGCGTCATTTTTCATTCCTCCTTTCGTTCAGGTACCCATTTTCTTGCCCTTTCACTTATAACATACATCAGCGGGGGGAAATGTTTCATTTTAAATAAAAAACACGGGAAAAATTTTTTCCCGTGTCAGAACGTTTACGATTTGTTTAAACCGTGTTCGCAATTATTGGATTTTTACACAATTCAAAACTTACATTACAGTGCGTATCAATTGACCGCAAATACCCCAGTAAACTTCCATATCGGAAATTTCAAGATTATCCGCATTATCTTCTCCGCCAAGGAAAAGCGGCTTTATGTATCCTACGCACTCATTATTTTTAATTTCGGAAGAATTTCTTTTTCTCCATTCGCAAAAATAATCATAGCTTACCGCCGCGCCGTTTTCGTCCTCTATTTCGTATGAATGAAATTCGTCCAATGTTTTCTCCGTATCAAGTGCATATCCTGTGCCGGGTTCAAACATAAGAACTGTCATTGTTTTTTTATAAACGGCAAATTGCCTGCCGAGCCAGTCATATCCAAAACAGGTTATAAAGCCTTTTGCCTGCGGAAAAGCTTCCGAAATAATTTCATTCCACTTTTCAACATCGTCGGTTTTATGAAATCTGTATAAACCGTCTTTAAAGCTTTCGCCCTGATAAAATTCAATAAGCTTTTCGGCGTTTTCAAACTCCGTATCTGGCTTTTTTACGGAAAAGAATTCATAAAATTTTTCAAACATAGTAGTTTTCCTCCAATATAAAAAATTTGTCATATAAAGATATTTTTATACATTATAGCACATTCCCCCTATATTTGTCAACCCCGAAACGCATATTCCAAAAAAGTATATAAATTTTTGTATGTAAATTTGCACAAAATTTACTATTGATTTTTTGAAAAGACTGTGCTATAATAACCTTAGAACCTGTTTCCACAAGCTATGCGCACGTCTTTTCGGCAATCTTTTGCCGTTGACTGCGTTAAAAAGCCTTGAAATACCCGCGTATTCCTGCGGCTTTTTGCCTTGTCACCGACAAAATCTTGCCCAAAATCCGCACACATAGCTTATGAAAACAGGTTCTTAGTTTAATTTTCTGCCTTGACCGAGAAAGTGTGATTTTATAATCCAACACATTATTTTAGGGATTCGGTCTCCGTCAGCGGATTGCAGACCTCCCGCCGCATTAGATGTGCGGACCAACGGACGCAGGGAGCGTGAAACTGTCGGGCTGTTGCCCACCTGCCGAGTGCGGGTTTTATTCTTCACATGGCGGCAAGGCGGATAATTCTATTTGACAGTGTACAGTTGAAAGTTATTTTTTATTTCTCCCTTTTCGGGGGATTTTTTATTTTTTACTGCAAATAATATTTTTATGAAAAAATTTGTTGAAAATCACAAGAAAATTTATTTTTATCTTCTGGGCGCGGTGACGGGAATTTGCAACGGACTTTTCGGTTCGGGCGGGGGAATTGCCGCCGTCCCAATGCTCCAAAAGGGCGGCGTTGACGTGAAAAAATCCCATGCAACCTCCCTTGCGCTGACGCTGCCGCTGTCGGTTGTGTCCGCCTGTTTTTACGCTTACAAAAGCGCGTTCAAGTGGGGGGACGCCCTGCCCCTTATCCCATTCGGACTGGCGGGGGCGGTCATCGGGGGTCTGCTTATGAAAAAAATCCCGAACACCCTGTTAAAAAGGCTGTTCGGAATAATTCTCATAATTTCGGGAGGGAGGATTTTGCTGCAATGATATGGCAGTTCGCGGCGGCGTTTTTTACGGGAATTTTCGCCTCCCTCGGCGTAGGCGGCGGAATGATTTTGATAATATACCTGACGGTTTTCGCGGGGTTTGACCAGCTTTCCGCCCAAGGAATAAATCTGATTTATTTCATTCCCATAGCCGCGCTTTCGGTGGCAATTCACACCAAAAACAAGCTAATCGAGTGGAAAAAAATTGTCCCGTCAATTATTATCGGCGTAATTTTTGCCGCAGGGGGGACTTACGCCGCCGAGAAAATCGGTTCCCCCGCCCTCAAAAAAATTTTCGCAATTTTTATTCTTTTGATTGGAATTAAAGAGCTTTTGTACAAACCTAAACACGGCGGTTCTTGCGATAAGCAAGATACGTCTCAAGAATAATCGTGGCGGCAACCGCGTCCACGACGGCTTTCCGCTTTTTCCCGCGGACGTTTGTCTCGTTAAGGTAATTGTGCGCCGTGACGGTGGTGCTGCGTTCGTCCCAAAGCTCGGCGGGAATACCGCTGAGCTCGCTGACACGGCGGGAAAATTCCGCGCATTTTTCCGCCCGCTCGCCGATAGTGTTGTTCATATTTTTCGGGTAGCCCACAACAATAAGCCCCGCGTTTTCGGACTTGGCAAGCTCCGCGACTTTTTGGGCGCACCGCTCGAAATTGTACTCGGTAATAACCGTAAGCGGCGAGGCAAGCATTTCGCTTTCGCCGCATATGGCAATGCCTGTGCGGCTGTCGCCGTAATCGACCGATATTATTTTCATGAATTTCTCCTTTTGTTAATTTTATTGAACTGTTAAAAAATATTTTTAGACATAAAACCTGTTATTGCTTACTTATATAATCCAAAATACTTTCGCAAATTTTACCCTCGGCGGTAGGATTATAATTTTCGTCAAATCCATATATTTCAAGATAATCGGCAACCCTATCCTCAATTATGTCGAGCTGAGAGTTTGGGTCAACATTAATTTTAATTAAAAAATTAATTTGCTCTTTTGTCATTTTTAAACAGCGCCTCTCTTTCAAATTTAGGGTCAAGCTGTCCTATCCATTCATCGTGTTTCTGTTTATACAGTTCAACGTCGTTTCCCATAGCAAGCATTACACCCACACACCTGTGTGTTTCGCTGTCATAGCTGCACAAAAAACCGTCTTTATTAAGCGCGGTATAAATTTTATTTTTGTTTGCACTCATAATCATCACCGCAGTTTTTTATAAAAATACAAATTCAACTCATCGTCGTTAACGCACTCCGCATGGGGCGGACAAACCTTGTCCCCGCACCAAACACCCGAGCCGTCGGGGACGTACCCCCGCTTTATGTAAAGCCTCTGCGCCGCGCCGTAACCGCTGTGCAGTCCCACGCCAAGGTACACCGTATCGGAATATTCCCCCGCGATTTTTTCGGCAATGTCCATAAGCGCCGTGCCCACGCCCTTTCTGCGGAATTTTTCAAGCACCGCGATGTCCACGATTTCGGAATATCCCCTGCCCCCCAGCGCGCCCCACATGCAGTAGGGGTAAACGCTGACGTACCCCGCAGGCTCGCCCTCGTAGTCGGCGGCGATTGAAACCGCTTTTCCGGCAACGTTGTCCCGCAAACGCATTTCGAGCTTTTCGGGGGACGCGTCTTTCCAGCCCTGTTTGACTTCCTCGCGGGCGAAAATTTCCGGGTCTGTTTTGCGCAAATTCCGCAGGGAAATTTTTCCGAAAGTCCCGTACTGCACATCGTTGAGCCTGCTCCATTTCGAGCGGGACAGGGTGGAAAGTTCGTCGGGAAGATGCCCGTTGCTGTTCTTGAAAATAATTCTCGGCACGCCGCCGTCGTACTCAACGAGGGACACGGCGGTGTTGTCCGACCAGCCCACGTCCTTCAGCGAGGAAATGGGTCTGCCCATTGCATAGCACAAAAAATTCCGCAGGGCGCACCCGTGGGAAACCACCGCTATCGTCCTGCCGTCGTTTTGGACTGCGATTTTGTCGACGGTTTTTTTCATTCGGGCAAAAACTTCGGTCATTTTTTCGCCGCCCTCGATGTAAAAATCTTCCATACGGTTTTTCCACAAATCGTACTCCGCGGGGTAACGCTGGGGAAGTTCCGCCCAAGGCTTGCCCTCCCAAACGCCGCCGTTAATTTCGATAAGTCCCTCGTCGGTAATTATCGGCAAATTGCGGTACTTATTTACAGCTTTTGCGGTGGCGACCGTCCGCTTTAAGGGACTGGAATAAATTGCCTCAATGGGAATATCCTTAAAAAATTCCGCAACACATTCAAGCTGTTTTTCCCCTCGGAGACTTATCTCGCAGTCGGTGCGCCCCTGAAAAAATTCCTCAACATTCCCCATTGCCTCCGCGTGGCGGACAAGGTAGATTTTCGTCATAAAAAACCCGCTTTCTACAAAATTTCCTTTGCGTTTTTGGGTAAATTCCGCACTTTTTCAAGCCAAAATCTGCTGTTTTCAGCCATTTTAAAATCGTACTCGGCGCACAGCTTTTCCGCGATTTTCGGCGCAAATTCGTCCATAAGACCGCACATTTCAAAAACGGCAGACCAAATTTCCGAACCCTCAAAGCCCGCGTATGTACGCAAAAACCGCCGCCACACCGAGGGTTCGAGCCATTTGTACATATACTTTGCGGACTTCGCCGCGCTGACGGAAAAATCCGTGTCAAAGCCGATTTTCCACAATAATATTTTTATCAGCTGGGGGCGGATATTGAAGTTCAGCATATCCTGAACGTACGGTATTTCCTCACGCCAAAGCCCCTTGGCAACGTTGTTAAGACACCACCAAAACTCGTTGCAGGTCGCGTAAAACTCCCCCGCCGTCGGCTTTTCGATACGGTAGTCCCCGTCCGTGGGTTCGGGAATTTTTGGCAGAACGCCGTCCTTGTCAAGCAGGATTTTGCACAGCTTATCCTCCGAAATACGGCAGTTTTCAAGCGGTTCAACGTGGAGGTCGAGACGGTTGCCGTCCGCAAACTGAATTAGCCAGCCGTAGCTTTTGTCGAAGTCAACGTCCATACCCCGAAGTCTGTCAAGCTCGTCGGGGCATTGCATATAAAGACGCTCGCCGAAACGGTCTATCCAGCTTTTGTCCTCGTAAAACGGCTTTGTCTCGGTGACGACGTACACAACGTCATAATCCTGAAAAATATCACGTGGGACGTTGGGATTAGTCCGCGAGCCGTTCATATAAACCGCGCGGATACGCTCGTCCGCCCGAGCCGTGCCGATTATCAGATCGTACATTTCTTTTTCTGTTCGCATTTTTTCACCTCGTTTTATAAGTCAATATCCTTTCCCGTGTCCTTTTTGTACTGCTCGCGGACGGCTTTTTTTATGTAGCCGTTAAGGCTTTCGCCTTGCTGCTCGGCGGCGGTTTGCAGTTCTGATTTTTTGCCTTTTTTAACAATTATCTGCAATCTGTCATATGCTTTTGCCGCGTACCTGTTTTTTACGGCAGCTGATGTTTTTCCCATAATATCCCCCTTTGTATTGGTAGGGCGGGGGCTTGCTCCCGCCTTTCGCGTGTTATTTCCTGTTACAAGGCGGGAGCAAGCCCCCGCCCTACAATAATCAACATACTTGTGTATGTATTTTTAGTAAAAATGTCAATAGTCATACGTGAGTATGTATGATATAATATAATTAACGACAAACCAACGTTTGTCAAATTATGTAAAAGGAGCAATAAAAATGATTTACCCCGCATTGGACGACATATTCCTGCAATTCGCCTTTGATACGGAGAAAACCCCGCAAATAAAGGAATTGCACGACGTTATGAACGGTAATCTCGACCGTCTCATAAACGAGGGAAAGCTGTCAAATATGGAGGCTGCCCGCCTGAACGACCAAGAAACGGAGCTTGAATTGGAGGCTCGGTCTATCGGTTTCAGACAGGGTTTTCGCCTTGCGGTACGGCTTTTCTTAGATTTTTAGAGCAAGGGTCGCCCCCCTGCTCTAATCTCGTTTTTTTACCAAGGTTTAACCGTACCGACAATTTCCTGCAAATTGTTAAGTTTGTTGTCACCTGCAAATTTTTCCAGTCCCTCGATAATTTTAACGGGGGTCATGGGGTCGGCAAACAGAGCCGCGCCTATCTGGAACGTGCTCGCGCCCGCCATCATCATTTCAACCGCGTCCTGCCATGTGGAAATTCCTCCCATACCGCAGACGGGGATTTTTACGGCGTTTGCCACCTGCCAGACCATTCTCACCGCCACGGGGAAAACCGCCGGACCCGAAAGTCCCCCCACATTATTATGCAGAATTGGACGGCGGGTTTTGATGTCAATTCTCATTCCCAGCAGCGTGTTTATCAGCGAAACAGCGTCCGCGCCCTCGCTTTCGGCGGCTTTGGCGATGTCGGCGATATTCGTCACGTTGGGGGACAACTTCATCATCACGGGCTTAGAGGTCGCCGCTCTGACAATTTTTGTAATCTGCGCCGCCCCCTCGCATGTCACGCCGAAAGCCGCTCCCCCTGCCTTGACGTTGGGGCAGGAAATATTTACCTCTATCATATCAACGTCGGTTTTGTCAAGTTTTTCCGCAATTTCGCGGTACTCCTCCGCCGTTGAGCCGGCTATGTTGGCAATAATTACCGTGTCTTTCGTTTTGAGGTTGGGCAGCTCGATTTTGATAAAATGGTCGATACCGGGGTTCTGCAAGCCCACGCTGTTCAGCATACCGCTTGGAGTTTCCGCAATTCTCGGGGGAAGATTGCCGTTCCGCTTTGTGCCCGTCGTGCCTTTGACGGAAATTCCTCCCAGTACCGAAAGGGGGTAAAAGTGCTCAAACTCGCGCCCGTAACCGAACGCCCCCGACGCGGGAATTAAGGGGTTTTTAAAGTCCACCCCCGCGAAATTTACCGATAATTTACTCATCAAAAAGCACCTCCTCGGAGCTGAATACGGGACCGTCCTTGCAGACGTGGGCGTAATATTCCTCGCCGTTGCGGATAGTTCGGCAGGCGCACACAAGGCACGCTCCCACGCCGCAGCCCATTCTTTCCTCCAGCGAAACTTGGCAGGGAATACCGTTTTCGCGGGCGATCTCGATAATCCTGCGGAGCATAACGTTAGGTCCGCAGGCGTAGATAACGTCCGGCTTTTTTGTTTGCAGGACATCTTTCAGCGCGTCCGTGACAAAGCCCTTTTTCCCCGCCGAGCCGTCGTCGGTGCAGAGAATTGTTTCCGCGCCCGTGGAGGAAAAGTCCTCCTGCAAAATTACCGCCGCCGCGTTCCGAAAGCCGCTTATGACGGTGCTTTTCGCGCCGAATTTTTTCGCCACCTCAAGCATCGGGGGATTGCCAATTCCCCCGCCGATTATCACGGCGGTGTCGTACTGTTCAAGCTTGAAACCCCTGCCGCCCAGGGGTGCGACAATGTCAATCATACCGCCCTCGGCAAGCATTGACATAGCTTTTGTGCCCTCGCCCCGAACCTCGAAAATAATGCGTATCGTGCCTTTTTCCCTGTCAATCGAGCAAATGGAAATAGGTCTGCGGAGCATAAAGCCGTCAGCCTTGACGTTGACGAACTGCCCCGCTTTGGCAACCTCAGCAATCTCGGGGCAGAGGATAGTCAGGTCGTATATTTCCTTCGCCAAAGTTTTTTTGGAAAGTATTGGGTAATTGCCCTGTTTGTATTTCATAAAAGTCCTCCCGTTTCGGTTATTGATACAGTTTTTATTATAATTAATTTACGCCGAAATTTCAATATTATTCGGACGGATATGGAAATCCGTCCCGCAATTAAATCTTAGTAATGTCAACCATTTCCATTTCGTCGATATTCTTGCCCATCATAAGAATGTCGGCAACGGCGTTTGCCGTGTCTATGGCGGTGAGACAGCATATGGAACGCTCCACCGTCTTGCGGCGTATCTTCACGCTGTCGAACGCGGGAATACGCCCCTTTGCCGAGGTGGAAATAACATAGTCCACCTTGCCGCTGTCAAGCAGGGTCATAACGTTGGGCTTTTCCTCGGAAACCCGTCTCACAACGTTTGCCGCAACCATATTCCTGTTTAACATCGAGGCAGTGCCGCTTGTGGCGTAAATGTCAAAGCCCAGATGCTCGAATTTTTCCGCAACGTACAGAATTTCCTGCTTGTCCGTGTCGCGGACGGTTATCAGCACGCCGCCCCCGGTTTTCTTTTCAAGGTTGTAGCCTGCCGCAACAAGTCCCTTGTAAAGCGCGTCCTCGAAACTGCGGGCGATACCGAGGCACTCGCCCGTGGACTTCATTTCGGGTCCCAGGGCGGTGTCAACGTCGTGGAGCTTTTCAAAGCTGAACACGGGGACTTTTACCGCGATAAAGTCCGCCTCTTTGTACAGACCGCTTGTGTAGCCCTGCTCTTTAAGGGTTTCGCCCAGCATAATTTTTGTGGCAATATCTACCATTGGCACGCCCGTTACTTTGGAAATATATGGCACGGTACGGGAGGAACGGGGGTTTACCTCTATAACGTAAACCTCGTCGTTGTACACAACGTACTGAATATTCACCAGACCGATAACCCGCAGTTCCATAGCGAGACGGCGTGTGTACTCGATAATAGTCTCGCGGATTTTCTTTGTGAGGGTCAGCGCAGGGTACACCGAAATGGAGTCCCCCGAGTGAATACCCGCACGCTCGATATGCTCCATAATTCCCGGGATAACGAAGTCCACGCCATCGCAGATAGCGTCAACCTCCACCTCCTTGCCCATCATATATTTGTCGATGAGGACGGGATTTTCAAGTCCGCCCCGCATAATTATTTCCATATACTCGATGATGTCCTGATTTGAGTGGGCGATAATCATATTCTGACCGCCCAGCACGTATGAGGGGCGCATAAGCACGGGGTAGCCCAGTTCCTCGGCAGCTTTGAGAGCCTCTTCGGTATTCATAACCGTGTGCCCCGCGGGACGGGGTATTCCGCACTTGTTCAGCAGCTCGTCGAAACGCTCCCTGTCCTCGGCGGCGTCAATGCTGTCGGCGGACGTGCCCAAAATATTCACGCCCATATCGGAAAGGTGTTTCGTCAGCTTGATAGCGGTCTGACCGCCGAACTGCACCACAACGCCGTATGGCTGTTCCGTCTCGATGATAGCCTCCACGTCCTCTTTGGTGAGTGGGTCGAAGTAGAGCCTGTCCCCCGTGTCGAAATCGGTGGAAACCGTTTCGGGGTTGTTGTTGCAGATAACCGCCTCATAACCCATTTCCTTTAACGCCCAAACGCAGTGCACGGAGCAGTAGTCGAACTCGATACCCTGCCCGATACGGATAGGTCCCGAGCCGAAAACGATAACCTTTTTCTTTCCCGAATTTTTCCGCTCGATAAACTGTTTTGCCTCGTTCTCCTCGTCAAAGGTGGAGTAGAAGTAGGGCGTTTCCGCCTTAAACTCGCCCGCGCAGGTGTCAACCATTTTGAACACCGCTCTCGTCCGCTTGGGACACTTCTGTCCGCTGAGACGCTCGACAGTGCTGTCCAAATAGCCGTAACGCTTTGCCAAATCGTATTTTTCCTCGGTAAGGTCGCCGTCCTTGAGAAGTCTTTCAAGCTCAACAAGGTTGTTGAGTTTAGACAAAAACCAACAGTCAATTTTGGTAATTTCGTGTATTGTCTCAATGGGGATATTCCTCTTTAGAGCCTCAAACACCGCAAAGGAACGCTCGTCGTCCACCGAGTACAGAAGATTTTTTACTTCGGTATCTTCCAGTTTTTCCAGCTTTTTCAAGTTCATTGTGTCAAGTCCCAGCTCGATTGAGCGCACCGCTTTCATCATTGCCTGCTCAAAGGACGTGCCTATCGCCATTACCTCGCCCGTAGCCATCATCTGCGTGCCGAGGGTGCGTTTGGCGTACACAAACTTGTCAAACGCCCATTTGGGGAATTTTACCACAACATAGTCCAAAGCAGGCTCAAAGCAGGCGTATGTCTTGCCCGTGACTTGGTTTATGATTTCGTCCAGACTGTAGCCGATAGCTATCTTTGTGGCAACCTTTGCAATGGGGTACCCCGTCGCCTTGGAGGCAAGAGCGGAGGAACGGGAAACGCGGGGATTTACCTCAATTACCGCGTACTCAAAACTCGTTGGGTGCAGAGCAAACTGGCAGTTACAGCCCCCTTCAACCTTCAGCTCGGAGATAATGTTCAGCGCGGCGGTGCGGAGCATTTGATACTCCTTGTCCGTCAGCGTGACGGCGGGGGCGATAACAATGGAGTCCCCCGTATGTACGCCCACGGGGTCGAAATTCTCCATTGAGCAGACGGTTATAACATTGCCCTTGCTGTCGCGGATTACCTCAAATTCTATTTCTTTCCAGCCGCTTATGCACTTCTCGATAAGCACCTGCGTGATAGGCGAAAGCCGCAAGCCGTTTGTGGAAATATCCCGCAGCTCGTCCTCGTTATAGGCGATACCGCCGCCCGTTCCCCCCAAAGTAAAGGCGGGGCGGACGATAACGGGGTAGCCGATAACGTCGGCAAAGTCCACCGCGTCGTCGACGGTTTCAACCACCTTTGAGGGAATACACGGCTCGCCGATTTTTTCCATAGTGTCCTTGAAAGCCTGTCTGTCCTCGGCTTTGTGGATAGTCTCGGGGTTCGCGCCGAGGAGCTTTACCCCCTGCTCGTCAAGGAAACCGCATTCCGCAAGCTGCATTGAAAGGGTCAGACCCGTCTGTCCGCCCAGGGTGGAAAGAACGCTGTCCGGCTTTTCGATTTCGATAATTTTTTTCACCACGTCAAGGGTCAGCGGCTCTATGTACACCTTGTCCGCCATAGCCTTGTCGGTCATAATGGTGGCGGGGTTTGAGTTGATTAGCACAACCTCCAGACCCTCCTGCTTTAACGCGCGGCAAGCCTGTGTGCCCGCGTAGTCAAATTCGGCTGCCTGTCCGATGATAATAGGTCCCGAGCCGATAACGAGGACTTTTTTAATATCTTTTCTTAACGGCATATGTTTGCCCTCCTAATCAATAAAATCATTAACAATAGTTATATTGCAATCGGGGAATTTTTCGCGAATTTTATTGTACATTTCCTCCGTCATAGGGTAACTGCTTATCCATAAATCTTCTAAATTTTCAAGTTCAAGTATGCTTGAATAATCTTCAAAAAAACAGGATTCAATTTTTAATCTTTTTAAATTTTTCAGCTTTGCAATCGGCGATAAATCATAGCCGTTGTTGAATACAAGCGATAAATCTTTTAACTCCGTCAAATGCTCGATTTTTGAAAGGTCGTATGTACCGCATAAATAAAGCGTTTCCAAAGACGGAATATTAAATTCAAAATCCGTATAATTGCCATACAGCGAAATTGATTTAAGATTTGGCATTGTTTCGAGAATGTGTATATCTTCCTCGTCAGCAAGACCGGTTTTTATGTCGATTTCTTCAATAGTTTCACTGCCCTCAAACGCCTTTAAACCGTCAATTCTCCGATTATATCCGCCCTCGGTAATATAATTGACATCTATTGATTTTAAATTTTTTAATTTGCTAAGCTCGCTTATATCCGTAACAGGCTCTGAATTATCTGTTATAAGAATACTTACAATTGTTTCGTCAACAGAAAATTCCTGCCCCGCAATAATAACGGTTTCGGCTGAATTATCTTCTTTTTCGGCTGAAGTTTCCGTTTCCGTTATTTCGGTTTCGGTCGGCTGTTCGGTCTGCGCCGCCGCAGTAACCGCCTGCGTTTCGGAAACCGCCTGCTCCGTTTCTGTCTGCCCAATACCCGTTTCAGACCCGCACCCCGCCAACCCGAAAACCATACAAGCCGCCGCAAGTCCCGCAAAAAATTTTTTACTCATATTTGCCCTCCTTACTTTTCTTTATCATATCAATAAACTCGTCAAAAAGGTACGCCGTATCGTGCGGACCGCCGCAAGCCTCGGGGTGGAACTGCACCGTAAAGCAGGGGAAATTCTTATACCTCACGCCCTCGCAGGTTTGGTCGTTTGAGTTTTTGTGGGAGACCTCCCCCACCTCGGGGGGAATACTTCCGCTCACCACCGCGTAACCGTGGTTCTGGGACGTTACAAACGTCTTGTCAAGAGCAATGTCGTCCACGGGTTGGTTCGCGCCCCGATGACCGTATTTCAGCTTTTCCGTCCGCGCGCCGTTGGCAAGGGCGGTGAGCTGATGTCCCAAACAAATGCCGAATGTGGGAATACCCAGCTTGTTTATCTCTTTCAGATTTTCGATAATACCGACATTTTCGGCGGGGTCGCCGGGACCGTTTGAAAGCATTATCCCGTCGGGGTTAAGCTCCTTGACCTGCTCCGCCGTCGTTCCCGCGGGGAGTACCGTCACGTTACAGCCACGTTTCAGAAGCTCCCGCCTGATATTGAATTTGTACCCGAAATCAAACAGCGCAACGTGGTACTTAGGTTCGTCCGCCTTGTAAAATTCCCGCTCCTTTACGGTGACGGACTGCACCGCGTTGACGATTTTAAATTCGGAGATTTTTTTGAGAAATTCCTCCTTTTTTTCGTAAACGTTCTCCGTGGTGATAACGCCGTTCATAACGCCGTGCTCGCGGATAATTCTCGTGAGCCTCCGCGTGTCGATTGAGTGTATGCCGATAATATTGTGCTTTTTGAGGAACTCGTCCACATTCCCCTCGCTGCGGAAATTGGAGGGGGCGCTGCACCATTCCCGCACCACATAGCCGCTCACAACAGACGCTGCGGACTCATAGTCCGTGTCGTTCACGCCGTAATTCCCGATAAGGGGGAAAGTCTGGGTGACAATCTGCCCGTAATAGCTGGGGTCGGAAAGGGTTTCCTCATAACCAGTCATACTTGTGGCGAAAACAATTTCGCCGAAAGACGTGCCTGCCGCGCCGAAGGAGTACCCCTCGAAAACAGTGCCGTCCGCAAGCATAAGATAGGCTTTTTCGCTTAAATTAAACAGTGACATTTTAACAATCCTCCAATTTTGCAGTGGGCGGTGAATTATTTCCGCCTGTATTTATTTTAACATTTAATTATATTTTTCTTATGGGAAAAAACATATAGCTGTCCCCCGTCTGCGGACAGGTATAATCGTGAACAGCACCCACCAAAGGAATATTGTTTTCTTTCAGATATTCTATAACCTTTGGGAAAATACCGTCCTCGCATTTAACGTAAATATATTCGTAAGCGGGAATTACCCATTTTGTCCACCCCTCGGGAGCTTTCGCCTCATCTTCGCACTCCGCTCCCGCGAGGTAAAGACCCTTGTTAAAATCTTCCCAAGGCTTGAATGAACGCGAAAAATCGGACATTGCTCCCCAAATTCCCTTTAAATTTCCGTTTTCGTCTTTTTTCGCCAAATGCTGAATTTCCGCAAAGTGAGAATTTGCATCGTCCCACAGCTTTTGAATAAAGCCGTCGCCGTCTGCCGTCGAACCCTCTTTGCCGATTACGGCGAAAGATTTCTTTTCGCATTTTTCGATATTCATAAACAATCCTCCGAAATTAATTTTTACTGTTCCAAATATATTCAAAAATTTTATGCTTTTCCCGCGCCGCTTGATAAACTGGAAATTATTTTAATCATACCACAACGCAAGCTTAATTTTCTCGATAAAGCTTTCGTTTATATTTTTTATAGAGGGAATATGAATAAAAACAGCCTTTCCGTTAAATTTTTTCAGCGCGTGCCAATATGCCTCGTTGCATAAATAACGCGTCGGCGTATCGGATAAACTGTTTTCAATTCCTGCCGCGTTTAACCGCTCGGACAGTTCCTCCAAATCCAGACAGGAAAACTCTTTAGTCTCTCTTTCGGCAGTTTGTTCAATTCGTACCGTATTTTTTAAATTTTTATCTATGCCGAACATTATCACATAATCATAATAGCCGTCTAACCTGTCAATATCCTTTTTCAGTCCACCGAATGAATTTGTAAGCAAATAACTGTTTTCCGAAAGAGACTGCGCTAAAATGCAGGACGCGTTATTTTTTCCCTTAAAACCTATATACAGCTTTCGGTTCATACCATTCCGCCTTATTAAATTTTTTGCTTTTACCGCGCCGCTTGATAAACGGGAAATTACTTTTGCCTTAAAGCTAATTTTACCACACGCGCTCTGTTGTAACGCTGTATAATAACAAACATCAAATCAAACACCGCGCCGCATACCGACGTTATAAAAAATACCCAAAACGCGCCGAAACGGCTGACGGCTGTCAGCGGTACAAAACTTAAAATAATATTTATTTCGTGTACCGTCTCGGATTGACACATTGTCTGCGCGATTTCGTCCCAAGTATGTATTTTATTTGAAAAAGCCTCGGGGTTGTATGTGGGCATTTTATTTTTCCAAGCTTTCACTTTTAAAAGCTTGTACAGCTTATTTTCCCACGAATGTATCTGATACCGTTTCTTTGTGTAATCGGTGCGGTTTTTCATAACAGTGACGCAAAGAGCGCCCGCAAGCAGTCTTATGCCGAAATGGTAGGTTGTCGTACCGAAAGAAACCGCCAGTGTCAGAAATATACCTTTATCGGAACGGCTGTACAGCAAAGCCGTGATAACGGTAATTATAAGGCAGAGTACCACTGTTGTTTTCATAATCTTCGGCATAAATTCTACCTCGGTTTTAAAGTTATTTTTTCAAAGCCGTAACAAACCCCGTGATATCCTCCCTCATACGTATGCACTCCCGTCTCGCCGCGCCCGCGAAATCGTGGGGGTCGCACCCCTCTTTTTGGTAAGCGCACATTACCGCCCGCGAGGAATTGACTACCGCGCCAAGTCCCTTTTGGTCGAAAGCCTTTGCAACGCCCTCCGCGCCGCCGCCCTGCGCCCCGTAGCCCGGCACAAGGAAAAACGTGTGGGGGAGCTTTGCACGCATTTCCGCAAGCTGTTCGGGATAGGTCGCCCCCACAACCGCGCCCACCGCGGAGTAGCCGTACTCGCCGATTGTGTCCTCGCCCCATTTTTCGCACATATTGCCCACAGTCTCATAAACGGTCTTGCCGTCGTCAAGCGCCCTGTCCTGCAATTCCCCGCTGGACTTGTTGGACGTCTTTACAAGCACGAAAATGCCCTTGTCGTTCTTTTTGCACGCCTCGGTAAGGGGCGCAATGCCGTCCGTGCCGAGATAGCCGTTGACGGTGAGAGCGTCCGCGCCAAAGCCCTGAAAGTCGATACCGTCCACGTTCACCGAGCCGAGGTAAGCGTTTGTGTACGCCTCCATAGTCGCGCCGATGTCGTTCCGCTTGCCGTCGACGATGACGAACATACCCTTTTTCTTTGCGTACTCAATGGTTTTGTGCAGAGCCTTAACCCCCTGCCAGCCGTACATCTCATAGTACGCCGCCTGTGGTTTTACGGCGGGAACGATGTCGCAAACCTCGTCGATAATAGCCTTGTTAAAGCGGAGCAACGCCGCCGCCGCGCCTTTCAAGTCCCTGCCCTTGTCTCTGAAAGCCTCCTCCCGGAGGTAGGCGGGAACATAGTCCAGCTTAGGGTCAAGACCCACCACCGTGGGGTTTCCCGTTTCGATAATTTTCTTGATAAGTCTGTCGAATGACATAAAAATCTCTCCTTTTATATATTTACAAAATTAATTTAACAGCTTTGTAGGGCGGGGGCTTGCTCCCGCCTTTATTTTATTTTCCTTGGCATTAGGCGGGAGCAAGCCCCCGCCCTACATTAAATCTCGTATCTGATAATCCCGTCCGTAATTGTCATAATATTCCTGCCTTTCAGCCTTTCGCCCTTAAACACCGTGTTACGGGACTTTGAGTGCAGTTCCTCGGGATTCACCGTCCACTCCCTGTCAAGGTCAACCACCGCAACATTCGCCTTTTCGCCAACCTCTATTTTCGGGACATCTATTCCCAATAATTTCCTCGGGTTCACCGCCATTAGCTGTACCAACTTGCCAAGGGAAATTTTCCCCGTACGGTAAAGCCTGTCAAGCGTAACCGCAAGGGAAGTTTCAAGACCCACAACCCCGTTGGGCGCGGTGAGAAAGTCCGCCTTTTCGTCCGCCGCGTGGGGGGCGTGGTCGGTGACAATGCAGTCCACCGTGCCGTCCAAAACTCCCTCCAGTACCGCCAGCCTGTCCTCTTCTGTGCGCAGGGGCGGGTTCATTCGGTAGTCCGCGTCGCGGGCGAGGAGTTTCTCCTCGGTGTAGGCAAAATAGTGGGGGCAAGTCTCGCAAGTCACCTTTATGCCCCGCTTTTTGGCGTCGCGGATAATCCCGATACTGCCCTTTGTGGAGACATGGCAGATGTGAATTCTCGCCCCGCAGGAGTCCGCCAGCGCAATCTCCCGCGCCGTAATACTGTCCTCGGAGGCGCGGTTCATACCCTTAACGCCAAGCTGTTGGGAAATTTTCCCTTTATTCATAATGCCGCCGTTTATGATGTGCAGATCCTCGCAGTGAGAGGCAACCAGCAAACCGTTTCCCACGCTCATTTCAAGAGCCTGCCGCATAAGCTCGGCGTTTTCCACGGGTCTGCCGTCGTCGGAAATTATCTTCACCCCGAGGCTTTCCCAGTTGTAAAGTTCAGTACCTTTCATACCCTTTGTAATACAAGCCGCGGGGTACACCTTAACCCCCGTTTTTTCGGCTTTTTTCAGTATGTACTCAACCGTCTCTGCGGTATCAATCGGCGGATTTGTGTTAGGCATGCAAACCACGCCCCCCACGCCCCCAGCCAGAGCCGCCGCGCAGCCCGTGAGAACGTCCTCCTTGTGGGTCTGCCCCGGGTCGCGGAAGTGTACGTGCATATCGAAAAGCGTGGGCATAACCGCAATTTTTCCGCCCTCAATAACCTTGTCCGCAGGGTTGGAAAGCCCCTCGCCGATTTCCTTTATAACGCCGTTTGCAATGAAAATATCGCCTTTTCTCTCGGTTTCACCGTCCGCAATAATGACATTTTTTAACAGTATTTTTTCCACAATTTTACTCCTCCAAAATTACAACCTTGTCGCCGCCGTCGACCTCTTTCATCATCACCTTGACCGCCTCGTCCAGCGACGTGGGCACGTTTTTCCCCACATAATCGGGACGTATCGGCAGCTCCCGGTGTCCCCTGTCAACCAGTACCGCAAGCTGTATGCTTTTTGGTCTGCCCCGTTTCATAACCGCGTCAATGGCGGCTCTCGCGCTCCGACCCGTGAAAATAACGTCGTCCACGATAATAACCCGCTTGTCCCGAACGTCGAATGGAATGTCCGTCCTGTCAACGCTTTCGGAATATTTCTCGTCGTCTCGGTACGCCGTAATGTCAAGAATTCCCACTTCGGGGGACACCCCCTCAAGCTCTTTAAGTTTGCCCGCTATCCGCTCGGCAATGTATACTCCCCTTGAAAGTATGCCTATAAAGCATAGGTTTTCCGTACCCTTATTCCGCTCGATTATTTCGTAGGAAATCCGCGCAATCGCCCTTGACACGGCGTTTCCGTCCATAATAACCGCTTTTTGAACATTGCCCATAAGTCCCACCTCCAACAAAAATACCCGCCCGCAGCGAGCGGACAGGTATTGCTTATACTATTATATTAATTGCGTAACCGCAAAAATTCACAAAAAGTACACATCTACAGCTATGTACCGTATAAGCGACTGCCTTGCCGATCTCACGGGATCAACTTAAAGGAAATCCAACAAATTTATTATACCACATTTTATGCACCTTGTCAACAGGTTTTTGCCGTTTTTACAGAATGATAACATTTTACCCGCCTGCGGATTCCTCCTCTTCGTTTTCGTCAGTACCGTCCGCGCTCTTTTTGTTTCTGCGGCGGCGGGAAATCTCCGCCCAGCGGGTTTTTAACGCCTCCATAGCCTCGGAATAAGAAATAGACCTTAACTGCGGGAACGCCTTTAAAAGCCGCTCGATAGAGCTGTCCTTGGTTTCCACAAGGTTTTCAAAGCGTTCCTGCCAGTCGCTGATTTGGAAGTCCTCGGCGTTTACGATTTTGCCGTACTGCTGCTCGATTTCGTCCATTTTCTCCCTGCGGTGAGGGAAATATTTGGAATATCTCTCTTTCCACCCGCTGTAGTGCTTTTCCACCCACTCACGGGTTTTAACGTCGGCGGACTCAACTATCTTATCGTAGCGATCCTTGGTTTCAAGGGTTTTTTCCGCAAGGTTCTCGCCGATTTTCACCGCGCTCAGGAGCATTACCTTTGAAATTTCGTCTATCTGCTTAAGGCGGTTGTTAAGCTTATTCACCGCGCAAATCGAGGAAATAAGGTCTATCACGATAAGCACCGACCACAAGACTATCAGCCCCAGCCCCATTTTCACGGGGATAAGGTCCACAATTTTTTCCACCGTCGGGTGGACTATCCGCACCACAAGCACGCAGCCCAGTCCCCATAAAATGGAAATTTCGGGGCATATGTAACCTTTGTAGTTGAACTTTTTGTTGGAATAGTCCCACCACCTTGCGCCGAACATCTTCTCCATGCCTAAGCCGATAAGCAGCTCAAACGTAGTACACAAAATCATCGAGGCGAAAAAAAGCGGGAAAAAGGTGTGCTCGATAGGGCGGAAAAAAATTACCACCATAAGCACCCCAAAGCCGTAAATAGGGCATATCGGCATATTCAGAAAGCCGCGGTTCTGGTACTCCCCCGTTTCGAGGGTCATGTCGCAGACCTCGATGCACCAACCGATAAACGACCAAAATATGAACATATGAAACATCTGATAAAGGCTGTATTCAAGAAACGGTATCGTTTCCATAAAATTCCTCCCAAACAAAAATTTGCCGCAAAATATATTATAGCACATATAGTATACTTGTCAAGGGGGTTATAAAAATTGTAACTTTTTTGCAACAAAATTTCTGTTTTTGGGGACTACTTTAACGCCTCAAGGGCACGTTTTCCAATATCGGTGCGGTAGTGTGCGTTCTCAAAGCCTATCTTCTTAACCGCGCTGTAGGACTTGTCAAGGGCGGCTTGCAAGGTCTCCCCCGTTGCGGTAACGCCGATAACCCGTCCGCCGTTGGTGAGGAATTTGCCGTCCGCATACTTCGTTCCCGCATGGTAGACGAACACGCCGTCCACCTGTCCGTTTTCGTCGAGACCGCTCATTTCAAGCCCCTTGGGGTAGCTTTTTGGGTAGCCGCCGCTTGCCATTACCACGCAGGAACAGCACTCGTTTTTCCATTTTATGTCAATGTCCGCAAGAGTGCCGTTGTACACCGCCTCGAAAATGTCAACCAAATCGGTATCGAGCAGGGGCAGCACCACTTGCGTTTCCGGGTCGCCGAAACGGCAGTTGTACTCGATAACCTTTACGCCGTTGGGGGTCGCCATTAAGCCGAAGTAGAGACAGCCCTTGAATGTCCGCCCCTCGGCTTTCATAGCGTTAATTGTCGGCAGGAAAATTTTCTCCATACACTCTTTGGCAATTTCTTCCGTGTAGTAGGGGTTTGGCGCAACAGTCCCCATACCGCCCGTGTTCAGACCCTGGTCGCCGTCCAGCGCCCGCTTGTGATCCATCGAGGAAATCATCGGCACGACAACGTTGCCGTCCGTAAAGGAAAGCACCGAAATCTCGGGACCCGTCAAAAACTCCTCCACCACAAGCTTTGAGCCGCTTTCACCGAAAATTTTGTCCTCCATAATCGAGCGTACAGCCTCGACAGCCTCCCCCTCGTTTTGGGCGATAATAACCCCCTTGCCGAGAGCAAGACCGTCCGCCTTAACAACGGTTGGGTAGGAATTTCGCGCTTTTATGTACTCAATCGCCTTGTCCGCCTCGGTGAAAACCTCGTAAGCGGCGGTGGGTATGCCGTACTTTTTCATAAGATTTTTGGAGAAAACCTTGCTGCCCTCGATAATCGCCGCCGCCTTGTCCGGACCGAAGGTCATAATTCCCGCCGCGTTGAGGGCGTCCACCATACCCAAAACAAGGGGGTCGTCGGGGGCGACAACAACCATATCCACCGCAAGCCTTTTGGCGAGGGCAACCACGCCGTCAATGTCCGTGGCGGACACGTCAAAGCACTCCGCATAGCGGGAAATACCGCCGTTTCCCGGGGTGCAGTAGAGTTTCTCCACCCTTTTGCTTTCCGCGAGTTTCATAATAATGGCGTGTTCACGTCCGCCGCCGCCTACTGTTAAAATTTTCATTTTTTTACCATTCCTTTCAAAATTTATTCGGTAAACTCAAAGCTGTCAAAAACTTCCTCAAAATCGGGCAAGCCCGCCTCGTAAGACTTCTCGGCGGCGAAGTATGTCACGGTATATACGCCGTCCCCCAAGGACGTTACGTACTGCAAAACCCTTATGCCCCCGCCGTTTTCGGCGTAAAGGACTGCCCACTCCGTTCCGCCGCTTTCAAAGGGTTCACCCGTTTCGCAGGTCATACCTCTCTCGGTGAAAGTTTGTTTCATACGCAGGGCGGCTTGCTCTGTACCGAACGCCGTGCCGATGTGATTTTCGTCGATAACAAGGCTCACGCCGCTTATTTCGCTGTGGCGGAACAGCTTGTCGTTTTCGGGGTCGGCTGTCCATTTCTCGCCGCTTACGGTGTAGGTGCAGATTATTTCCTGTTTTTGGGAAACTCTTTTCACATAATCGTTGATTTTTATTCCCGCGGAAATAATGCCCGCAATAATTGCGATAACCGTCCACTTTTTTCGGTTCATTGACTTTCCCCCTTTTCGCACCTCGGGAAATACGTTCCGAAAAATATTATACCACACAATTCCAAAAATGTAAAGCCCCGAAAAAAACTCCGAACGCCCGTAACGGGTATTCGGAGTGTTGCCTTAGAACCTGTCTTCACAAGATGCGTGTGCGGCTTGTGAAGATAGGTTCTTATATCCAATAGGTAAAACCGTCCTCGTCGCTGTACATATAGGGGAAATCATAGAACCCGTCGGGGTCGTCGTCATAGCCGTTGCCGGTGAGGTAAATCTCATTAAGTATGGTAAGACCGTATATAGCCTCATAGCTGCCGTTCAACTCGTTGTAGCTGGCGTCAAGCCGTACCAAATCGCAGTTTGCAAGGGGCGTAAGGTCGGTGATAAGGTTATCCGCCACGGAAACCCATTTCAGCTTTGTATGCCCCGAAAGCGCGGAAATATCCGTAATCCCGTTATTCTGAATCCACAATTCCTCCAGATTTTTAAGTCCCGCAAGGGCGGAAATGTCCTCTATGCCGTTGTTTTCCGCTCCGAAAACCGTAAGGTTTTTCAGATTTTTCGCAAAGGAAATATCCGACACGTCGTTGTTGTGAAACGTCAGCTTTTTAAGGTTCGTCAGCCCCGAAATCGCCGAAAGGTCGGTAATATTGTTGTCGCTTATGATCAGCTCGCTGATGTTCGTCATATATTTTAAGTTGACAATGTCGCTGTCCGTCAGCTTTTTGCCCATGATATTAAGAGTACCCGTCATGCTTACGTCGTATGTCTCGCCGCCGATTTTCACGGTGTTGGCTTGCGGGGTCGTTTCCGTTCGGGACGTTGTTGTCCGCTCCGCTGTTGTTGTGGTTTGGGAAGTCGTCTCCGAGACGGTTTCCGTTTTCGCGGAGGTCTTTTTTTCCGTCGTTTCGGTAACCTCTTCCCCCGTAAGCGAGGTAAATTCCGTCTCGGTCACGGTTGTTTCCCCAAATGCGGGGGCGGGCGGGGTTGTTTCCTCATAAGTACGGGCGGTTGTAGTTTTCTCCGTTTCCGCGTCCGCCGTGACGGTATCTTCCTTTTTGTCCCCCGAAAGCAGGACTGTCAGAAGTATGGCAATAATTACCGCCAAAGCCGCGATTATTCCGCCGACGATAAACAGCTTTTTGTTTGCCGAGACAACGCCGCTTTCCGCCGCGTACGCCGGAACTTCATAATCTCGGCTTTTGTTTTGGGCAGGCGGACTTACAATTTCCGCCGCATAGGCAGGCTCTGCGGGAACTGCCGCGTTTTGCGGGACTTCGGCATTATTCGCGGGAACAACCGCGGCGGGCACTTCGGGAACTCCCGGAGCGGCAGGGGGCATAAAGCCGTACCTCAAATCCCGCAGCAATTCATCTGCGCTTTCGTATCTGTCCTCGATTTTAAGAGCAGCAGCTTTCCCGATTATCCCGCGGAGGCTCCCGTCTATCGACATAAGTCCCTCACGGAACGCGCCGTCGCCCTCCACACGGGACATGGGGTCCTCGGGTATCTTCCCCGTGAGGCAGTAGTAAAGGGTCGTACCGAGGGAATAAATGTCCGTCCAAGGACCTTGCCTGCCCTTTTTTTGGTACTGTTCCAAGGGTGCGAAACCGGGCTTTAAAATTACGGAAAAATTCTGCGAACGCTCGGAAACCACCTGCCGCGCCGCGCCGAAGTCCAAAAGCTTTATCTTCCCGCCGCCGCATATCATAATGTTGTCGGGCGAAACGTCTCTGTGCAGGACGTTCTCGCCGTGCACCGCCGCCAGCGCCGAGGCGACCTGCTCGGCGATATACTTCACCTGCTCTGGGTTCATCGCGCCGTTTTTCGAGACGCACTCCTTGACGGTCTGACCTCGGAGGTACTCCATTGTGTAGTACACCGTGGCGTTCTCGTAAAAGAAGTCGTAAACGCTGACAATTGAGGAATTGCCGTTAAATTTGGCGACCATTCTCGCCTCGTCGTAAAATTTTTCCGCGCCCTTTTTGAAAGTTTCCGTCTCCCCCGTGCTGTGGATTGAGACGGTGGCGCTGTCGTTGTCTCTGACAGTAATTCCCAGCGGGAAAAATTCCTTAAC
>JAMPDU010000031.1 GCA_023665505.1 Ruminococcus sp. | reverse complement strand
GAGTGACGGGACTTGAACCCACGGCCTCTACCACCCCAAGGTAGCGCGCTACCAATCTGCGCCACACCCCGACAACATTAACATTATACCACATTATTGCCGGAGTGTCAAGCGCTAATATAAATTTTTATTACTTTTTAACAAATTGGAAACAATTAAGACAATCTTTGCGCTGCGCTGCCTTAAGTTATCCCGTACTCTTCAAATGTGTCAAGAGTATTCATACTGAGGCTGTCAGGGTCAAGGAAATAGTCCTCCAGTTTTGTGTTCTCATAGAAATAAACTACCTCAAGTATCAGCATATCCTCGTTAAACTGGGGTAAATACAGGCACACCTTTTTATTCGAGTTTTGATTGACATATTTGAAAATCTCCTGAGCGTTGTCATCGTCGTTGATGTAATCCCTGGCGTGGCGCATTATCTTCTTTGAGGCAAACTTTATGCTGAACGACGTTTTACCGTTCTGAACGGCGTTCTTAAACTCGTTCTTAATAAGCTTTTCCGCGTCCTGCTCGGTTTCGGCGTACTTCTTATTCATAACGAAATAATTCTTTGTATCGTCGTCAGCCTCGGGTACCTCAAAGCTGAGGTTGTCCTCTTCATGGGTTATCCAAAACGAGCTGTCCTCTACCATAAAATAATCGTAAGAAAGGTTATCTATCATGCCGGTTTCGGGGTCGTCCCATGTCACGTCGACGTTGTACCATTTTTTATTGTAATAAACCTTATTCCACATATGCCCGTCGTCGTCGGAATCTGCGTTAAGAGCGTGACCGATAACGGAAACAGCTCTTATTCCCGCCTTGCCGCAGACGTAGGCAAAAGTTTTGGCATATCCCGTGCACTTCGCCTTATTATCCACAAGCGTACCGTAGATATTGTCGCAGTTGGACGCGTCAAGGTCGTACACGGTATTATTGATTATCTCGTCGTGAATAGTCTTTATCTTTGTGTACGTTGACATTTTATCCGTAAGCTTGCTCAAAATCTTATTGACGGCTTTGTCGTACTTTTTAACCATTTTGTCGTAGGTTTCCTTATCGTACTTATAGTCAAAGCCGATTGTAACCGACTTCCTTGTTTCGTCCAGAACCTCCATATTGTCGAGATTAAAGGTAAGTGCGTCGTGAAGTATCAAAAGCTCCACTATTTTAAGAAATTCCTCGTCGTCAAAATCAACGTTGAGCTTTATCTTTGAGCGGCACTCTTTAACAGCCTTTCTTAAGTACAGATAAAAATCCTGCGCCTCGTCGCTCATTTGGTAATAGTAGTACGGCAGAGTATAGCTGCCTGCCGCCTCGGCGGTAATTCCTCCCGAGCGGACAAAAGCCGCCGCTGTAAAGGTAAAAACGGTGACAACGCATAGAAAAACCGAAACAATTTTTTTAAACATTTTTTTTAATCCTTTCGCTTGGTTGCGCGGAAAACCGCAGGGTGATTACACGTAAATATAATTCCATATGGCGGAAAGCCTGCTGTTGGTCATGCCGTCGGCGAGGGAAAGCTCCTCGATTGTGGCAAAATAGCCTATCTGACTTCGCAGGGAAATTATGCTGTCCGCCAATGTTTCGTCTATACCCGGGAGCTGCATAAAATCTGCCTTTGTCGCGGTGTTAACATTAACTCTGTAAATTTCGGGAGCGGCTGACGTTGTTTCGGCGGAAAAACCGAATGAAGTCTCCCCCGCGCCCCATGGGTCGAAATAGCTGTTCGCGGTGGTTTCCGTTTTCGGCGGAAGTCCGCTTGCGTTCACATAAACATAAGGGAGTATGCTGTTTAGCTTGCTCTGCCCTATACCGTTCACGTTCAGCAGGTCGTTCACGTCATAAAAGCCGTAACTGCGGGCGTACTGGACTATTCTTTCGGCAAGGGTTTCCCCTATCCCGTCTATGTACGCCAAATCTCTCGCGGTTGCCGTATTAAGCTCCAGCGGGAAATTCGGTGTGTACTCTTCCGTTGTAAACTCAAATTCCGAATATGATACGCCGCCGTCCCCGCCGTTGGGCGAAGAGGGCGAAGAGACGGAGGTCTGATCGAAGTCCTCAAAATCGGTGATTTCCTCGATGATAAGTCCGTCGTCCGGGTCTTCCGTTGTAACGGTGACGGTAACCGTGGTTTTCGCCGTTGTTTCAGACGTACCCGTCCTTTCGGAATGACTTTGCGGAACGGAAGTCGTCGCGGGAACGGATACCGTTTCCGTGACGGCGGAGGTTTGAGGCGGCGGCGAGGTTTCGGGAAAAAGCTCGCTGTCTATATAGATATAGTCCCTTATGGCGTCGAGTTTTTTATCGCCTATGCCGTCAACGTTAAGCAAGTCCTCCGCGGAATGAAAATACCCTTGGCTTTCTCGGTAGGCGATAATATTTGCCGCAAGAGTTTCTCCCACGCCTTTTATCTGCATAAGCTCCTCGGCTGAGGCGGCGTTTATGTCTATGGGAAAACTGACGGAGGATACCGAAACAGTTTCGGAGGCTGTTTCCTCCGGGGGCGGAAGAGTTTCCGCGGGCGTTTCGGCTAACGTTTCCGATGTTTCCTCACTCGGCGCGGCGCTGTCCGAAAAGGTCTTTAACACCGGAACGGCGTCTTCCGTTTTTTCGTTCAGCAGCGGGTACAGCAGGAATGAAGATACAGCCGCAAGTCCTATAACAACAAAAATAATGCCGACTTTTTTGGAATTCATATAAGTCATTCCTTTGAAGAGCGTATTTTACGAACAGAAAAGGGGCGGTAAACGCCCCTTTTTCCTAAATCAGATAGCTGTCGGGGCTGCAATACCGGTGTGTTCAGCCGAGCTTTCATTCTTAATAATTTGGATATTATTGTAAACGTCCATACCCGTTCCCGCGGGAATGAGCTTACCGATGATAACATTTTCCTTAAGACCCTGCAAGTGGTCGCTCTTGCCCTTGATAGCGGCATCGGTGAGGGCGCGGGTCGTCTCCTGGAACGACGCTGCCGAAAGGAAACTGTCGGAATTGGAGGACGCCTTTGTGATACCCTGTAGAACAGGCACCGTCGTAACAAGGGAAAGCCCCTCCTCGCCGCTGTCGATACGTTTCTGTATCTCGGCGTTTATCGCGTCTATATCACGCTTGTCAACCAGCGAACCTGGCAGCATATAGCTTGAACCGCTGTCGTCTATCTTGACCTTGCGGAGCATCTGGCGGACAATTACCTCGATGTGCTTGTCGTTGATGTCAACGCCCTGCAAGCGGTAAACCTTCTGAACCTCGGTAATGATATAGTTCTGTACAGCCTGCTGACCGTTGACCGCAAGAATGTCGGCAGGGTTGATGGAGCCCTCCGTCAGGGACGCGCCCGCCTCAACGGCGTCGCCCTCCTTGACCTTTATCTTATAGCCGTAAGGCACGGGGTAGTACTCCTCGTCCCCCGTTTCGGGATTGGTGATGATAACGTTGCGTATCTTCTTGATTTCCTCCATACGTACCGTGCCGCCCGTTCTGGCGATAATAGCCGCGTTTTTGGGACGTCTGCTCTCGAAAAGCTCCTCAACGCGGGGCAGACCTTGGGTAATGTCCTCCGCCGAGGCGATACCGCCCGTGTGGAACGTTCTCATGGTAAGCTGAGTACCCGGCTCGCCGATAGACTGGGCGGAAATTACGCCGACAGCCTCTCCCACCGCCACAAGGTTGTTGTTGGCAAGGTTCGCGCCGTAGCACTTGGCGCAAACGCCGTGCTTAGCCTTGCAGTTGAGTACGGAGCGTATGGTAACCCTTTCAACGCCGCTGTCAACGACTTTCTGCGCGTCGCTGTCGGTCATGAGCTTGTTGCGGCTCATGATAAGGTCGCCGGTGTTGGGGTCGCGGAGGTCCTCCAGCAGGTAACGTCCGATAAGGCGTTCCTTGAGAGGCTCAATCATTTCGTTGCCGTTTCTGATTGTGTAAACCTCGATGCCCTCGTCCGTGCCGCAGTCCTCCTCGCGGATAATAACTTCCTGCGAAACGTCAACGAGACGTCTTGTCAGGTAACCGGAGTCAGCCGTACGCAGCGCGGTGTCCGCAAGTCCTTTACGCGCGCCTCGGGAGGAAATGAAGTACTCCAAAATGTTAAGTCCCTCACGGTAGTTGGCGCGGATAGGCATTTCTATGGTCGAACCGGAAGTATTGGCGATAAGTCCGCGCATACCCGCCAGCTGACGGATTTGGTTGATAGAACCACGTGCGCCGGAGTCCGCCATCATAAAGATAGGATTGTATTTGTCCAAACCGTCCTTAAGAGCCGCCGTAACCTCGTCGGTAGCCTTATTCCAAATGTCGATAAACCTCTTAGACTTCTCCCCCGCGGAAATAAAGCCGCGCTTGAAAAGCTTGTTAATCTTCTCAACCTGAGCGTCCGCGTCGGCGAGAATGTCTTTCTTAGCTCCCGGAATTTCCGCATCGCAGACCGCCACGGTAATAGCCGCTCTTGTGGAGAACTTAAAGCCCAGCGCCTTTACCTTGTCGAGAACCTCCGAGGTAGTGGCAGTGCCGTGAATACGGATACACCGCTCGATAATATCGGAAAGCTGACCTCTCTTAACAAGGAAGTCTATCTCCAAATCGAACTGCTTGTCGGAATTGGTTCTGTCAACATATCCCAAATTTTGGGGAATATTCTCATTAAAGATAATTCTGCCCACCGTGCACTCGATAAGCTTTGAAACAGTCCTGCCGCCGATGTCCTTTGAAACTCTCACCTTAATGGGCGCGTGAATG
Organism: Ruminococcus sp.; assembly: GCA_023665505.1. Taxonomy (GTDB): domain Bacteria; phylum Bacillota; class Clostridia; order Oscillospirales; family Ruminococcaceae; genus RGIG8773. The sequence goes on along the minus strand of JAMPDU010000031.1, from coordinate 22,403 downwards.
GAGATTACTCCGCTGCTGTACGCCATAAGAGCCTCGTTAACGTCGCGGAAAACCTTGCCCGCGCCCTTTTCGATGTAGTTGCCGTTTTCGTCCCTGTCCTCCTTTTTCATTGTCAGATAGTACGAACCCAGCACCATATCCTGGGACGGCACAGCCACGGGACGTCCGTCCGAGGGCTTTAACAGGTTGTTTGCCGCCAGCATGAGAAATCTCGCCTCAGCCTGCGCCTCAGCCGAAAGGGGCAGGTGCACAGCCATCTGGTCGCCGTCAAAGTCGGCATTGTAAGCCGTACAAACCAGCGGGTGGAGCTTAAGGGCACGACCCTCGACGAGGATAGGCTCAAACGCCTGAATACCCAGTCTGTGGAGGGTAGGCGCACGGTTCAGCAGCACGGGGTGGTCTTTGATAACGTTTTCGAGCGCGTCCCACACGTCGTTCTCGGCTCTGTCCACCTTTTTGCGGGCGGACTTGATATTTGTAGCCTTGCCCGTGTCAACAAGGCGTTTCATTACGAACGGCTTGAAAAGCTCCAAAGCCATTTCCTTGGGCAGACCGCACTGGAACATCTTCAGCTCCGGACCTACAACGATAACGGAACGTCCGGAATAGTCCACACGTTTACCCAAAAGGTTCTGGCGGAAACGTCCCTGCTTGCCCTTAAGCATATCGGAAAGGGACTTCAAAGCCCGGTTGTTGGGACCCGTAACGGGTCTGCCGTGTCTGCCGTTGTCGATAAGAGCGTCCACAGCCTCCTGCAGCATTCTCTTTTCGTTTCTGATAATGATGTCGGGAGCCTCCAGCTCCAGCATCTTTTTAAGGCGGTTGTTGCGGTTGATGACCCGTCTGTAAAGGTCGTTAAGGTCGGACGTGCCGTACCTGCCGCCGTCCAGCATAATCATGGGGCGAATGTCGGGGGGTATAACGGGCAGGACGTTTATAACCATCCACTCGGGCTTGTTTCCCGAAAGACGGAACGCCTCGATTATTTCCAGCCTTTTCAGCAGCTTGATTTTTTTCTGACCTTGCGGCAGGTCGGCAAGCTCTTCTTTAAGCTCGTTGGCAGTCCACACAAGGTTGTTTATCCAGTTGTCCTTGTCGGCAATCTCGTCGAATTCCCCTGTTGTGTTGGCGTCGCCGATTTTCTCAAAGAAAATCTTTTCGATATACTCCGAGCCTGTTTCAACGGTAATTTTCGGCAAGTCCGTTTCCAAACGCTTGCGGTTGAACACAAGGATTTCCTCTCTGTAGACAGTCCTTGAAACAACGTCCCCAACGTTAAAATTCTCGCTGTCGGCGTTATCGGAGATAACATAGTAACGCTTTGCGAGGAAGTCCTTAATCCTGTCCTCGTCGATGCCCGTTACCTTGGAAAATTCCGAAAGGTGCATAGTCATATAGTTGTCGTAGCGGTCGTGGCTGTACTCCTCAAGAAGTTCGCTGACAGCCTCCGCGCCCATATCGGCGTAGAAATCGTCCTCGTACTTCTCCCGCATATCGGAGTACTCCTTTTCGGTAAGGAGCTGCTTTTTGATAAGCTCGGTATTGCCCGGGTCGATAACGATATATTTTGTGAAGTACAAAATCTCTTCGAGGCGTTTCTGGGAGACCTCAATAACCTGACCTATACGGGAGGGAGTTCCCTTAAAATACCAAATATGAGAGGCAGGCGCGGCAAGGTCGATATGACCCATACGCTCGCGGCGCACCTTTGAGCGCGTTACCTCAACGCCGCAGCGGTCGCATATTTTGCCCTTAAAGCGTATTTTTTTGTACTTTCCGCAGTGGCACTCCCAGTCCTTTTGCGGTCCGAAAATCCTTTCGCAGAAAAGACCGTCCCTCTCGGGCTTTTGCGTCCTGTAGTTTATGGTTTCGGGTCTTGTTACCTCGCCGTGAGACCAGTCTCTTATACGGTCGGGGGACGCAAGCCCTATTTTAATAGATTCAAACGCATTGAATTCCAAATATAACACGCTCCTTCAAATTTTTTAAGCGTTAAGCGGAAGTCCCCTCCGCCCCGCGGACGGAGGAAACCGAGTATACAGATCAGATAAGGTCGTCTTCGCCGTCAAGGGAGAAATCCTCTTCATCGTCGTCCTCGTCGTCAAAGCTGTCGAAATCGTCGTCATCATCGTCATCGTCCTCGTCGTATCCGTCCTCGTCGCCCAAAAGGAAACCGTCGTCAAGGTCGCCCGCGCCGAGAGTTTCGTCCATATCCTCCGCGTCGGAAACAGGCTGCGGAATAATATCGTCGTCGTCCTCAAAGGTTTGCTTGAGGTCGATTTCCTCGCCCAGCTCGTCAAGAACCTTAACGTTGAGGCAAAGGGACTGCAGCTCCTTGACAAGCACCTTAAAGCTCTCGGGAATACCCGGCTTAGGCACATTGTGACCCTTAACGATAGCCTCATAGGTCTTGACGCGTCCAACGGTGTCGTCCGACTTAACGGTAAGAATTTCCTGCAATGTGTACGCCGCGCCGTAAGCCTCCAGCGCCCACACTTCCATTTCTCCGAAACGCTGACCGCCGAACTGGGCTTTACCGCCCAAAGGCTGCTGCGTAACGAGAGAGTAAGGTCCCACCGAACGTGCGTGGATTTTATCGTCAACCAAATGGTGAAGTTTAAGATAGTACATATAGCCCACGGTAACGGGGTTGTCGAACTTGTCGCCGGTTCTGCCGTCGTAGAGCACGGTTTTGCCGTCCTCGCTCATGCCCGCGGCTTTAAAGCACTCCCGAATGTCGTCCTCATGCGCGCCGTCGAAAACGGGTGTCATAATTTTCCATCCCAGCTTTTTGGCAGCCATTCCCAAATGAACTTCAAGCACCTGACCGATATTCATACGGGACGGCACGCCCAGCGGGTTAAGAACGATGTCAAGGGGCGTTCCGTCGGGCAGGAAAGGCATATCCTCCGATTTGAGAATACGGGAAACAACGCCCTTGTTGCCGTGCCGACCAGCCATTTTATCGCCCACGGAAATCTTCCTCTTCTGCGCGATATAGCATCTGACAAGCATATTTACGCCGGGAGCAAGCTCCTCGGAATTTTCTCTTGTAAAGACTTTAACGTCGATAATTACGCCGGACTCGCCGTGGGGCACTTTAAGGGAGTTGTCCCTGACTTCCCTCGCCTTTTCGCCGAATATTGCCCTAAGCAGCCTTTCCTCGGCGGTAAGCTCGGTTTCGCCCTTCGGCGTGACTTTTCCAACGAGAATATCCCCTGCGCGGACTTCCGCGCCTATGCGGATAATTCCCCGGTCGTCAAGGTCTTTGAGAGCGTCCTCGCCCACGTTGGGAATATCCCTTGTAATCTCCTCGGGACCCAGCTTAGTGTCCCGGGACTCGATTTCGTACTCCTCGATATGCACCGAGGTGTAAATGTCCTCCCGAACCACTCTTTCGTTAAGGAGAACCGCGTCCTCATAGTTGTAGCCCTCCCAAGTCATAAAGCCGATAAGGGCGTTCTTGCCTATGGAAATCTCGCCGTTGCTTGTGGCGGGACCGTCAGCCAGAACCTGTCCCACGTGAACCATTTCGCCCTTGTTTACGATAGGGCGCTGGTTTACGCAAGTACCCTGATTGGAACGCTTGAATTTTATAAGTTTATAGCTGTGCACCGCGCCCGTGCCCTCTTTGATGACAACCTCGTCGGCGGAAACGCGGTCTACAACGCCGTCGTGCTTTGAAATTACGCAAACGCCCGAGTCAACGGCGGACTTGTACTCCATACCCGTGCCCACAATGGGAGCCTCGGTTTTAAGGAGAGGTACAGCCTGTCTCTGCATGTTCGCGCCCATAAGCGCACGGTTTGCGTCGTCGTTTTCAAGGAACGGTATCATTGCCGTCGCAATGGAAACAACCATTTTCGGGGAAACGTCCATATAGTCGATACGCTCCCGCTCGCACTCCAAAATCTGCTCCCTGCACCTTGCGTTTACTATGGGACGGGCAAACTTGCCGTCCTCGGTGAGAGGCTCGTTGGCCTGCGCCACGGTGTAGTTGTCCTCAACGTCGGCGGTCATATAGACAACCTCGTTTGTGACAACCCCCGTTGCCTTGTCCACCTTTCTGTAGGGCGCCTCGATAAAGCCGTACTCGTTAATCCTGGCGAAAGAGGCAAGGTACGAAATAAGACCGATGTTGGGACCTTCGGGGGTCTCTATGGGACACATTCTGCCGTAGTGGGAATAGTGCACGTCGCGAACCTCAAATCCCGCGCGGTCACGGGAAAGTCCGCCCGGACCGAGAGCGGAAAGACGTCTCTTGTGGGTAAGCTCCGCAAGAGGGTTGGTCTGATCCATAAACTGGGACAGGGGCGACGAGCCGAAAAATTCCTTGATAGCCGCCGTAATTGGGCGTATATTTATAAGAGCCTGCGGGGTGATAACGTCCATATCCTGCGCCTGAATATTCATTCTTTCGCGGATAACACGCTCCATACGTGAAAAGCCTATCCTGAACTGGTTCTGGAGCAGCTCGCCCACGGAGCGGATACGTCTGTTGCCCAGGTGGTCGATGTCGTCCACCTGACCCACGCCCTCGCAAAGGTTGATAAAGTAGCTTATAGTCGCGTAAATATCGTCAAGAATGATATGTTTCGGAACAAGGTCGTCAACGCGGCTCTTCACCATTTCCTCGATCTCTTCCTTGTCGGCGGCGGTCTCGAGAATTTCTTTGAGCACGACAAAGTAAACCTTTTCGTTGATGCCGTACTTCTGCGGGTCGAAATCAACGTAAGGCGCCATATCAACCTTACGGTTGCCGATTACCTTTACCTCACGCTCCTCAACGCTGTGGGTGGTCTCTCCCGTGGGGGTGGTAAAGGTTTCCCTGTGCTCAACCTTGAGCCAAACCTCGCCGACGCCCGCCTGCTCGATTTCAAGAGCCTTGTCGTACCGCACAAGCTCCCCCTCTTCGGCGATTATTTCGCCCGTAAAGGGGTTCGCCACGGGGCGCGACAGATAATGCCCCGAAATTCTCGATGCAACGCCCAGCTTTTTGTTGTATTTGTACCGTCCGAAACGGGCAAGGTCGTACCTCTTCGCGTCGAAAAACAGACCGTTAAGGTGGTTTTCCGCGCTCTCCACCGTAGGCGGCTCGCCGGGGCGGAGCTTTTTATATACTTCAAGGAGAGCCTCCTCCCTGTTTTTGGTAGTATCCTTTTGCAGTATAGTTTGGGTCAAACGCTCGTCCGTACCGAAAAACTCTTCAATCTCAACGTCCGTGCCGCAGCCCAAAGAGCGGATAAACGTTGTGAGAGGGATTTTCCTGTTTTTGTCAATTCTTACGTAAGCCACGTCGTTTGAGTCCATTTCGTACTCCAGCCACGCGCCCCTGTTTGGGATAACGGTAGCCTTAAAAAGGTCCTTGCCGGTTTTATCCTTTTCAAAAGCGTAGTAAACGCCGGGAGAACGAACCAGCTGCGAAACGATAACCCGTTCCGCGCCGTTGATAATAAACGTGCCGCTGTCTGTCATAAGCGGGAATTCGCCCATAAACACTTCATTTTCTTTAACAACACCTGTTTCCTTGTTCCACAGAGTAGCCTTAACTCTCAATGGAGCAGCATATGTCACGTCACGCTCCTTACACTCGGCGACCGAATATTTAGGGGTATCGTCGATAGAGAAGTCCACGAAATTAAGCACCAGATTGCCGTTATAGTCGGTAATCGCCGCAACGTCGCGGAAAACCTCTTTCATTCCCTCATCAAGAAACCATTGATAGGAATTTTTCTGTACCTCGATCAAATTCGGCATTTCCAGAGCCTCGTTGATTTTTCCGAAACTCATACGGGTAGTTTTGCCGAGCTGTACCGGCTTGACATTCACCATAGGCGGGTCCCTCCTTATAATTTTGCGGGGAAGATAAACTTCTTACGAAAAATTTTTCAAAATTTTCCGTGAAAATATTGCAATCTTAACGATAATGTGCTATACTATATAAAATAGCGTAAAAATGGCATAAGATTACATTATGATACAGTATATTATTATACTACAATATGCAATATTTGTCAAGGGGTTTTTTGAATATTTTTGAAAAAATTTTTCCGTACAACAAAAAAGCGTATAATTGTTGGCAAATTATGACAATTATACGCTTTTTATGTTATGGTGATATGCAGAAATTCTTCAATTTTTCTTTAAAACATAAAATTGATGGTCTCCTGCGCCGTTACGCCACTGATAATATAGGTACATATCTCCGTCTATTTCGTAAACATAATATTTAGAATCGTCCATTTTATTTTTGTAAATTTTGGATTCAAAGCTATGCTCCTTAGTATGAATGGTTATTTTTCCGTCTTTTACAGTTGCACCTGTAAGATAAAGCTCTTCCAACCAAAGAGGTATAAATGGATTGTAGCTGTCTCTGTATTTTAAGTCAAATTCACAATAATCTATAGCAGTCCAACTTCCCTCTAACTTATCAATATCGGTTATTTGTTTTTTCAAATCAACGGCGGTATACTTAAATATGTATGTATTTTCGCCACCGTTGTTGATGAATTGCAGAAAAAGATATTTATCATCACCATATGTGTATATCTTATATTTTAACCCACTATCTTCCCATTTAAAAACTATCTCATCATTTTTAATTGTAGCTCCTCTATATTCTTTTCCAAAATCTGTTGCAAAAAAAACTATTACATCTTTTTCGTCTATAATTTGAATATTCGTTATCCAACCTTCATATGCCCATTGGATTTTATTGGGGTCATAACTTGTACCCGATGTGTATTTTTTCAAATATAAAAAGTCATAGTATACCCATGAACCAGCAATTTCTTTTATGCTTAAGTTTGTTTCTTTCATTTGATATTTTTCAGCCGTCGGCTTTGCCGCAACCACCGTTGAAACCGCCCCGGTTTTATAAGATTTACCGCTTTTTACAGCCGCCGCAACCTTGAATTTATAAGTTTTTCCGTTTTCAAGGTCTTTTACCGTTGTTCTCGTTCCCTTTATAAATTTGCACTGCTCATATTTTTTTGTTTCGGCGTTGTAAATATAAACTCTGTACGCGTCTGCACCCTTTACTTCGCCCCATGTGAGAATAACCTTGCCGTCGCCCGCATTTGCCTTTAAGTTTTTTGGTACGGCAAGCTTGATTTCCGCCGCCTCGGCAAAAATAGCAATAGATGACGTATTTTCCGTACTTTCGGGAAAGACAACACAAAATCCTGCCAACATTACAAATGTAGTCACAAACGCGATTATTTTTTTCAGTTTCATAATATACATTCTCCTTTTATCAATACTTGAAATATTTGTCAGTCCTCTTTACTCCAATATTTGCGGTCAAGACTTCTGAACTGCACCGCCTGGGCGATGTGGGGCTTGTCTATTACCTCCGAGCCGTTCATATCCGCGATAGTCCGCGCAACCTTCAAAATGCGGTCGTACGCCCGCGCCGAAAGCCCCATTTTCTCGAAAACGTTTTTGAGGGTTTCCCGCGCCCTGTCCGTCATCACGCAGACCTCGGGCAGCAGCTCGGGAGTTATTTTCGCGTTGCAGGTTATGCCCGTTCCGCCGAACCGCCTGTTCTGCACCTCCCGCGCCGCCTGTACCCGCTCCCGTATCGCCTCGGAGCTTTCCTCCTTTGCCGCCGAGGAAATATTGTCAAACTCAACCGGCGGCACTTCCACATGAATATCAAACCTGTCAAGCAAAGGTCCGCTGATTTTTGAAAGGTACTTCGCCACCTGCGCCCCGCCGCATATGCACTTCCTCGTTGGGTGTCCGTAATAGCCGCAGGGGCAGGGGTTCATTGCCGCCACAAGCATAAAGCTGCAAGGATATGTAACCGTCCCCGCCGCCCTCGCGATAGTGACCTGCTGATCCTCCAGCGGCTGACGGAGTATCTCAAGGGTACGCCTGTCAAATTCCGCCAATTCGTCAAGGAAAAGCAAACCGTTGTGTGCAAGGGAAATCTCCCCCGGGCGGGGCACGGTTCCTCCCCCGGCAAGTCCCGCCGCCGAAATGGTGTGGTGGGGACTTCTGAAAGGGCGTTTCGTGACGAGGGGCGTTTTCTTGTCCACAATGCCGCTGACGGAGTGGACGTTGGTCGTCTCGATAGATTCCTCAAAGGTCATGGCGGGTAAAATTGTGGTCAGCCGCTTTGCCAGCATTGATTTTCCCGAGCCGGGGCTGCCTATCATCAGCACGTTGTGTCCCCCTGCGGCGGCGTACTCCAAAGCCTTTTTGGCGGCGTGCTGACCCTTTACGTCGGCGAAGTCTATCACGTCGAAACGCTCCTCGGGTTTCACGACATACGGTCTTTGAGGGAGCAGCACCGCCTCCCTGCCGAAATGCTTTACGATGTCGGCGGTATTTTCAACGCCGTACACCGCCATACCCTCCGCAACGCTTGCCTCGTAGGCGTTTTCGGCGGGTACGAACACGCTTTCAAAGCCCTCTTTTTTGGCAAGCATTACCATCGGCAGTACGCCGTTAACGGGGCGCACGTCGCCGTTGAGGGAAACCTCGCCGATAAAGGCGGTTTTGGAAATATCCTCGTTAATCTGACCCGTCACGCAGAGCAGAGCCACAAATATGGCAAGGTCGTGAACGCTGCCCGATTTTTTCGTGTCGGCGGGAGCGAGGTTCACAATAACCTTGGCAAGCGGAAAAGCCGTCCCGTTTGACCGCAGCGCGGAGCGTATTCTCTCGCGGCTTTCCTTGACAACCGTGTCCGCCAGACCCACAATTTCAAACCCGGGCGTACCCTTGCTGGTTTCGATTTCAACGTCCACGGAAAACGCGTTCAGCCCGAATAAACCCAGACTTCTGACCTTTGCAAACATAAATTTGACCCTCTTTCGATGTTATTCTTTATATTGTTATAGCGGGACGGGAAACCCGTCCCCTACAGACTTGGTTATTATTTTGCAGAATTGCTATAGAAAATTATTATTCGTCCAAATCTTCCCCAAAGCCGTACCCGTCAGCTGTAACGTCGTACATACGGCTGTTGAACCAGTCCAGCAAATCGTGGTAGACCTCTCCCCTGCCAACCTCGTTGAGGATTTCGTGGCGCATTTTGCTGTAGATTTTCAGCTCCAAATCTTTTAACCCAGCCTTGTTAAGAGCGTTGAAAACGTTCTGCGGAGCAAGCCCGTAAAGTCCCACCGGGTCGGCGTCTCCGCTGCAAATGAAGATAGGCAAATCCCTGTCGATTTTTCCCGCCCAGTCGTTTCGGGAGACATAATTTACCAAAAACATCAAATCCGAGTAAGCCCGTACCGTAAAATGGAAATTGCAGAGAGGGTCTTTTTCGTACTTTTTAACAATTTCGTCGTCGCAGGAAATCCATGAGTACTCGCTTATGGGGTTTTCAATCTTGATGTTGTTAAGTCCGAAAACGACTTCGTCGAGGAATTTTGAGCGGTACATATCCCCTTTTATTTTGCCTATGGAGCGTGTCAGCACAATCCCCGCGTCTGTGCCGATACGGGTGTTGACCGTGCCCATAATAACCGCACCGTCGTACATATAGCCGTACTTCGCCAAAACCGTACGCACAACGAGAGAGCCCATGCTGTGCCCCAAAATAAACAGCTTGACGTTTCGGCACTTTTCACGGACAAGGCGGGTGAGCTTAACCACGTCCTTAGCCAAAAAATGCCAGCCTCTTTCGGGGGCGAAGTAGCCCAGATGTTCCCTGTCCCTGACGGAATTTCCGTGCCCCAAATGGTCGTGGCAGAAAACCATAATGCCGTGCCCGCAGAGGAAGTCTATAAAATCCTCATAACGTTCGCAGTACTCGCACATACCGTGAACGAGCTGCACAGCCGCCCTGATTTCGCCCTCGGGTCTGTAGACGTAGTACGCGATACGGTCCGTGCCGTTGGAGCTTTCAAAATATCCGCTTATTTTAGAATAATTCACAATAATCACCCTTTAAAAAATTTGTTTTTTCTATTATACCACAACTTAGAAATTTTAACAAGTAATTTGGAAGATTTTTAATAAAAAAGGTACAAAGTCCCGGAAAAGACTTTGTACCGATAAGGCTTTCAAGCCTCTATAGATTTTTGCAAGTCGTCAAGAATTTCACGAAGTTCCTCTTTAAGTTCGTCATTGTCAATATCTGCAGTAAGTTGTTGAAGTCGCTCTATACGTCTTATAAGCTTTCTGTTGTACTCGTCGAACTGTTTGTTGGTTATTGCCATTTTAACAGCACCTTTCTAATCCTCGGGAAGTTCCAAGGGCTGTAATTTCAGCTTGATGTACCCGATTTCCTCGTCAAGCATTTTGACGGTTTCAACCGCGCCCTCTTTTTCGGCGGTTTTGCGAATGCGCTTGAAACGCTGGTAATCGCTTATAAGTTGAGATTTTATTTCCAATTCACTTGACATAGTTTTCTCTCCTTTCAATACGGTTACGGCTGGCTGTCGGGAAGTTCCACGGGGTGGAGCTTTAATTTAATAATGCCGATTTTGTAATCAATCGCCTTTATGGTTTCAACCGCGCCCTCTTTTTCGGCGGTTTTGCGAATGTACATCAGCATATCGTAATCGTCTATCAGCATTGATTTTAGTTTCAGACTGCCCGACATACTTCTCGCTCCCCGCTTTCCGGTATATTTTTCAAGTATTTAAACCGCGCCGACCAATTCCTTTGCGTTACTGTCAGCGCCGCTGATGTTCGGAATTTTGTCAAGTAATTTGGGGTCGGAAGTTTCAATAAATTCAATAAACGTAACTATCTGACTGTCGTTTGCGCCTAACTTTTTTAATCCTTGAATGATGTTAAATGCCTCTTTGCTTGACATATCATTATTCATCTCCCTTCACTCCTTTCCGAAATTGCCGTTACCTATATTATATATGATTTTTTCGGACTTGTCAAGACGTGCCTGATATTTTATTTTGAAACAAAATTCTCGCCAAAAATTCCCGACAAAATTTGGTTAATCTGCCATAAATTTACCAATCTTAAAATTGTTGTTAAAATTTTATAAAACCTATTTGCTTTTTCGGAATTTTGTGGTATAATGTTTATATATTTATGAAAATTACCGTAAAAATTTTTATATGGAGGTTTTTATTATGAACGAAAACGAGCTTTATTCCCTTTGGTGCGAGAAAGCCACCGACGACCCCGATTTGCAGACGGAACTGAAGTCCATCGCCGGCGACAGCGAGGCTATCACCGACAGATTCTACCGCGATTTGGAGTTCGGTACGGGCGGTCTGCGGGGCGTTATCGGCGCAGGCTCTTACCGTATGAACATCTACACCATACGGCGCGCTACGCAGGGTCTTGCGGACTACGTAAACGAGGCTTTCGCGGTAAACCCCTCGGTTGCCATAGCTTACGACAGCCGCATTAAGTCGGACGTTTTTGCCAAAGAGGCTGCGTCTGTACTGGCTGCAAACGGCATCAAGGTCTACATCTACCCCGAGCTTATGCCTACCCCTATGCTGTCGTTCGCGGTACGTGAGCTTAAGTGCAGCGCGGGTATTGTTGTTACCGCAAGCCACAACCCCGCCAAATACAACGGCTACAAGGTTTACGGCTCGGACGGCTGTCAGCTTACTCTCGGGGCGGCGGAAATCGTACTTAAGAACATTAACAAAGTCCCCATGTTTGACGGCGCGAAAGTTATCCCCTTTGAAAAAGGTCTTGAGGACGGCACTATCGAGTACATCAAGCAGGAAGTCGTCACCGCCTACATCGACAAGGTTGCCGAGCAGGGCATTCACACCGATTTGTGCGCCACCAGCGGCTTGAAAGTCGTCTACACGCCCCTTAACGGCACGGGCAACAAGCCTGTACGCATGATACTTAAAAAGATTGGCATTAACGACGTTACCGTCGTTCCCGAGCAGGAGTACCCCAACGGAAACTTTACCACATGTCCTTTCCCCAACCCCGAGATTAAGGAGGCTTTGGAACTGGGCTTAAAGCTCTGCGAGACGGTAAAACCCGACCTGCTCCTTGCCACAGACCCGGACGCTGACCGCGTGGGAATTGCCGTTCCCGACGCCAACGGCGGGTACGTACTCTTTACGGGCAACGAGGTGGGCGCAATGCTCCTTGAATACATCTGCGCGGAACGGACAAAGCTGGGCACTATGCCCGAAGACCCCGTGGCGGTAAAGACTATCGTTACCACCGACATCACAAAGGCTATAGCAAAAGAGTACGGCGTGAAGATTATCGAAGTGCTGACGGGCTTTAAGTTTATCGGCGAGCAGATAGGCTTTTTGGAGGACAAGGGCGAGGAGAACCGCTACGTGTTCGGCTTTGAGGAAAGCTACGGCTACCTTGCGGGTTCGTACGTACGGGACAAGGACGCTGTGGTCGCCTCCATGCTCATCTGCGAAATGGCGGCGTTCTACCGCACTAAGGGCATTTCCCTGCTCCAGGCGCGGGAGAATATGTACAAAAAATACGGCGTTTACACCCACACGCAGAAGTCCTTTACCTGCGAGGGCGCAAGCGGCATGCAGAAGATGAAAGAGCTCATGACAATGCTCCGCACCGACGCGCCTAAGGCTATAGGCGGACTTTCCGTGGTGCGGTTTGACGACTATCTTGACAGCACGTCCGCCGACTGCAAGACGGGGGCGAAAACAAAGCTCACCCTGCCTAAGTCGGACGTTCTCACGTTTGCGCTTGAGGGCGGCGCGTCGGTAATTATCCGTCCCTCGGGAACCGAGCCGAAGATTAAGGCGTACTACACCACCACCGGGGAGACGAAAAAAGAGGCGGACAGCCTCGGCGCGAAGATTTCGGAGGATTTTCAGAAAATTCTTGGGTTTTAAGAGATAAAAAATGCCTGTCGCCAAACGGCGGCAGGCGTTTTGTTTTCAGTCAGGAAGTTCCATGGGCTGTAATTTTAATCTGATATATTCCAGTTCTTCATCGATCATCTCGACTGTTTCTGTCGCGCCGTCCTTTTCGGCAGCCTTGCGTATACGCTTGAACCGCTGATAATAGTCAAGAAGCTGCGATTTTATTTCCAGTTCGCTTGACATTGCTTTCACTCCTTTTAATTTAATTGTTACAATTATTATAAACGAAAATGCGGGATTTGTCAAGAAGTTTTATATATAAAAATGCCTGTCGCCAAACTGAAATGCTCCCCTTTCGTTTGACATTTCGGTATATTTATATTATACCACATTGTCTAACAAAAGGGGGAGCATTTCAATTGTATAAATTTTTTATTAATAAAAGTAAACAATGTATTTCTTACCCCTTGCTGTAATATTATCAAACCCCCACGAATAAACTATAATAAAATCCATTAAGGGGGGAGCGGAATGGCATACTCCGACGCGGAGCTTTTGGCGAGAATTGTTATGTGCGAGGCGGGCGGCGAGGGCGAAAACGGCATGAAAGCCGTGGCAAGCGTTGTTATGAACCGCGTAACCGTCACCTACGGCGAGTACGGACGGTACAATACCATTCGGGCGGTTGTCTATCAGCAGGGTCAGTTCCAATGCGCAAGCGAAACTCTCGGAGGCAAAACAAATCTCCAGAATATCTACAACATGCGCCCCGAACAGGTGCAGTACGACATCGCCAACTGGGCGATTGCGGGCAACCGTCTGACTAACCTCGGCTTTGCGCTTTGGTTTTTTAACCCCTACAGCACAAGCTGTCAGCAGTATTTCCCCACCCGCGTGGGGCAGTTCGCGATACGTATCGGAAACCACTGTTTCTATAATCCAACCTCCGCGTACGCGGAAACATAGTACACACTACAGAAAGGAATTTTTTTTATGAACGGTAATTACGAAAGACCGAATATTCCCTTAAGGCGGAATATGAACAGCAGCATGAGCGGCGGAATGTCCTCCCAAAACAACAGTAACATGCAGACCACAACGCCCGCGGACAACGGTATGAACGGTACAAACAGTACCAACAGTACAAACAACGCCAATAACTCAAACAATTCAAGCGGCGCGAACAGTCCCGCGGCGGTGAACAGCGACAATTTAAGCTGGCTGGAACAGCAGATTAAAGAGCACCCCGAGTTCCGCACACCGCCCCAGCAGAGCTTTGACGCCGAGGAAATGGAGGGGTCTATACAAAAAATTCTCGCCGAAAATATCGGCAACTATGTTGTGGTGGAGTTCCTCATCGGCACGGAGCGCATTAACCGCAAGCAGGGCTTTCTCTACCATGTGGGTACGAGCTACATAACCCTTTACGACGACGAGAACGAGAATTTTATTCTGTGCGATATTTTCTCGGTGAAGTTTGTGTATTTTTACACTCCCGGGCAGCGTCCCAACAGGAATTTCAATATTCTGCCCCACAGCAACGGGAATTCCGGCTGACGAAAACAGAAACGGACGGTTCGCGTAACCGCCCGTTTTTTGCGTACAAAAAGGCTGTACATTTTGTGTACAGCCTTTTTATTAATATCAGCCTTGTTGTATGTCACCGCATTTTGTAAAATATGTTTCATGGGGAGATTTTACCCTATTCAACACAGTACGCCAATAAGGGTCAAGGCTCAGCCTTGTATGTCACCGCATTTTGTAAAATATGTTTCATGGGGGGATTTTACCCTATTCAACACAGTACGCCAATAAGGGTCAAGGCTCAGCCTTGCTGGAGTTTGTTGCCGCACTCCATGCAGAATTTCGCGTTGGGGTTCGGTATCTTCGCGCCGCACTGGTCGCAGAAACGTATCTTGACTTCCTCCTTGGGAGGTTCGGCAGGGGTTTCCTCTTTGACCTCGGGTACAGGCGTTTCGGAAACTTCGGAAACAACTTTCTCTTCCGTCTCGGGTTCGGAAACAGTCTCGGGAACGTCCTCGGGTACAGGCTCGGGAATTTCCTCCTTGACCTCGGGGACAGGCTCGGGTTCGTGCTTGCGGACAGGCTCGGGGATAACCACAGGCTCGGCGTGGATAGCCTTTTCCTGCTGAACGGCGTTTTCAAGCAATTCTTTCATATGCTCCGCGGAACGCTTGTCGTTGATGTAGCAGACAAGGGCGGTGAGAATTTTCGCCACGTTCTCGATAACGTTCTTGTTAAGCGCGTTGGGCAGGTCGCTGCTGCTGCCGTTTTTCTCGGTGGCGATAAGCGACGAGGACATAAGTCCCTTTTTAGCCTGGAACGACGCTATATCGTCAACCTTAATCCTGTTGAGCACGCCGTGGGTGTAGGTGTACAGATACTCGGTGGTCATGGTAAAGCCGTCGCCGCCGTTTGCCTCGTGGAGCAGGATAGGCAGCTCGTATCTTCCTGCGGAAATGTACGCCTTGCTGACGGTCTCGTACTTATTGTAGAACAGGTTGGACAAGCCGGGAACGCTTAAATGCACCGTATTTACGCCCATATCGTCCATTTTCAGCGAGAGGTATCTGATGTAGTCCTTAGCCTCTTCCTCCTTTATGGAGGCGATATGCGCGTCGATAACGTCAACGTAGCGGCTCTTGATGTCCTCGTCGATGGACATGGTGTTCAGCTTTCTGATAATGTCGAAGGACTTCTTGACGGAGAGAGCGGAAACGTTTCCGCAAAGCTCCTTTATCTCCTTTTCGGCAATGTCCGAGGCGGCGGATTCAAGCGTGGAAATATACCTGCTCTTCAGCTCCTCGGGGCAGCCGTCGCCGTAGTTCTGCACGTTTATCTGCGCGCGGATAAGGGTTTCCTTATCCATATTTTCAACGCCGCTGATGATAGCGTCCAGATTGGCGGTGTGTATCTCGGTTATACGCTCGTCAATCTTGGCGATGTACGCCGAGGCTTTGTCTATTGAGTAACCGCCCTCCGCGAGAGTACCCTTAACGCTTTCAGCCTTTTCGAGGTCGTAATCCTCGATGCCGGCGCAAAGCTCTTCCAGCTCCTCGGTTTCCAGAACGTCCTCTCTCGCCTCGGCAGCCTCCATACTCTGCCTGTAAAGCTCCTCGCCGATTTCGTTCCGCTTTTCCTCGGTGGTTCTGCGGAAATTCTCAACCCCGTCCGCGTCCATATCCGCAACGCTGTCGATGACCTTTTTGTAGTCGGCGATTTTTATCCGCTCAATCTGCTCGTTGATTGCGATAATATACTTGTCGCACAAACTGTTATATTTTTCCTCGTCGAGAATTTTATCCTTAAGTCCCTCAAGGGCGGGAATGTCCATATCGGCAATATTCTCGCAGAGCTTGTCAAGTTCGGCAAGGGTAAGCTCCTGCTCCCGCTCGTCGATTTTTCTGTAGTACACCGCGGTGAACTCCTTGTCGTACTTCTCGTCGGCAAGTTTTTCCTTAAGCTCGTCAAGCTCTTTCTGCTCCATCGAGAAGATGTACTTGCAAAGCTCCGCAAGCTCGGAGTTGGTAAGCTCGCAGCCACGCTGGGTGATTTTGTCGAGGTACTTATTGACAAGAGCCTCGTCAAAACCTTTGTCGGAAGTGGTGATTTTTTCCCTGAGCTCGTCAAGCTGCTCCTGAGACATACCATCTATGCCCGCGCACATTTCCGCAAGCTCCTCGCCCAGAAGTTCTTTCGCACGCTGTTCCACCTTGACGATGTAGGGCGCGAGAATTTCGTCGCTGAAAAACTTTTCCTCAATAATTTCTTTCATGTCCTCAAGCTGTTTCGCGTCGGCAAACTCAACGCCCTCGAAGGCTTTGGCGGCCTCGTTTACCTCGTAGTTTTCGATAGCCGCGTTGACCCTTTTCAGTATGCCGTAGGTCATATGCTTGGGGAAATCGTCTCCCGAAAGTATTTCGGTAAGCCCGATAAGTTTTTCCTTGCCGAAGTTTTCCAGTCCGTCCACAAGCTTATGCAGCCTTGCGCGGATATTGCTTTCCTTAATCTCGACGATTTTATTGCGGTAGAAGTCCACAATGGCGGACTCGTACCGTCCCGAAGTGGTTATTCTGCCGAAAATGCCGTTAAGCTGCTCGTCGGTAAGGGAATCGGAGCTGTCAAGCATGGCGTCTATCTCGTTCTTTTGGGCGGAAATAAACGCGTCCCGTATCTTGGCGATAAAGGGCTTTACCACCGCCTCGGGGTAGTCCTCGTCCACAATTTTGTCTTTCAGCGAGGCTATTTCGTCAAAGCTCATTACCGGCAGTTTCAGGCACTTCTGCTCCAGCATCGAGGTTTGCACATTGTTTAACGCAAGTTTTACTTTGAGTTTATATTTGGACTTTGTGTTGTCGTCCAGAGTGGTGTTGTCGATGTGCTCGTTAAGGTCGTTAAGCTCCTCCTCGTTAAGGGCGGAGAGGTCCGTGCAAAGCTCCTGAATGTAAGCCTCGTTCTTGACGGCGAGTTTCATTTCCTCGGGGGTATCAAACAGCATGCCGTTAAAGGTGCGCCTCTCCTTGTCAAGCAGCTCGATATGCCTGTCGAGTTCCTCGATTGCGTCGCGGTGCGCAAGACCGTACGCCTCGATAACCTTTTCAAGCTGTTCTTTCAGTATGCAGGACTCGTCGTACCCCGCGCAGAAACGTCCCTGCTCGTCGAAACTCTCGTCCAGTATGTAAGTGCCGAGAATGACGTTCTCCATATCCTCCTCGGAAACCGGGTCGATTTCCCAGAATTCGCGGATAGCCTCGAGGTTTTCGTTCTCCTCGGGGTACTTCCTTGCTGTGTAGTAGAAAATACGGTAGTCGGAGGGGCTTTTGGCAAGCAGCTCCTTGATGAGGTATTTTTCCTCGTCGGCGGTGTAGCTGCCCTGCTCCAGCTGACGTATCTTGTTTTCGTAAAAACCGAAATCCTCGGCGGTATAGCTTATTTTTTCCTCGGCGTACTCGGCGGTAACGGCGTCTATAAACGCAAGTTTCGCGAAGTCTATATCGTCGTTTCCGCACCTGCCGCTCATAGCCGACAGCTTGTCGCTGCCGCCGCTTGCCGCGGGGGTGTAGTACTTATTCTTAAACTCGTCCTTGGAAAGCTCCACGCCGTTTTTGCGGAGAGCCGCCGCCACAAGCTCCAGCACAAAGTCAAGCTCGGAAAAATCGTACCCCACCATATCCAGGATTTCGGAGTTTTCGGAAAAAATTCCCACAATGCTGTTGATGTGGGCGAAAAACGCCTCGATAGTCTTAGCCTTGGTGGTGTGGGCGTCGATGCTCACTTCGTCCTCAAAAAGCCTGAAGTTGATGGTCTGACTGCCCGAAAGGTCGGGGAGCACCGCGGAGCACTCCTCGAAAAAGTCTTTAAAGCACTTTTCTACATGCTCTTTGTTTACGGCGATTACCTCGCCCGGCTCGGCGGATTTCCAGAAAAAGCCGTTGCTGTGCTTTTTAAAGTGCAGAACTTTATTTGTAAGGGGTGTAACCGGGGCGTAACGCTTGCCCTTTTCGCGCATGTACGCCTCGTTTACGATAATTGTGTCGTTCTTGCCGTTTATCATCCAGTCCTCGGAGAGGAAAGCGTCCTCCCCCAAAAGGTCGGTAAGGTAGATGTAGCCGTTCTGCTCGGCGACAGCCCGCGCCTCCATGAGGTTAAAGGCGGACCAGTCCTCGGCGTCGTCGGACATAAGGAGCATATCGCCCATTCGGCAGATACAAAGGGCGTTGCTGTGCGCTTCCTCGTCGCTGCACACTGATATAAGTTGGTTTTTCACCTTTGGGTGGCAAACCAGTTTGTTATCCGAAAAATATTTTTTCTCAAACTTTTCGGAAAAGTCGTTGCATTTTTCCTTGAACACGTCATACTGCTTAAAAATATCCACAATCACAGCCCCTTGCTTATTAATTATATACAATACGGGAGGGTATGGCAATACGCTCACATATTTATACAATAATATCATACCAATTTACAGCATAAATGTCAAGAAGTTTTGCATATCTTTTACAATTTATATAAGAATTTATACTTCTTATTCATATAATTTGCTGTATCTTTAAGCATATTGTATAAATTTTCACCCCCGAACCGATTTGCTCAAAAATACAAACTTATACAAAGCATATACAAAACCGTACACGAATACGAATACGAATACGATAACGAATACGATTACGAATACGAATACGGATATACCGCGCTTTCCGCCGAATACGACCGTATACGACCGTATAATTTGGTATACCAAAAATACCGATAAAGATAATGAAAAAGAAAAAGAAAAAGATAATGATAATGACAGTGTTAATGTCAGCGTTAACGCCAACGTCAACGAAACCGTTTGTACCAAACAAAAACAAGAATACAAAAAGCAAAAAAAAGGCTGAGCCTTTACCCATATTGGCATACTTTACCGATGGGGGTAAATTGCTCCCACGGGCAACAATACTTCTATATCGTTACCTGCCTAACCGGTCGGTTTTTTACAAAACCCAAATAAACCGTTGGGTTTTTAAGAAAACCCAAACAAACCCAAACAAAGCAAACAAAAGCAAACAAAAGCAAAAGAAAGCAAACAAAAACAAAAAAAGCTTTTGGTTTTTCCCAACCGTCAGCGTAATAACAGGCAAATCATTTGTACAGTCCCCAAAATTATGTGCAAAATACATAAACATTGCTCCAAAAGCATAAAAAATATCATAAATTTTGGAAAAACACTTGACAAATTGACAAATTTGTACAATAATAGTAGTAGTAACATTTGAAAGGATAGAACTTTTTATGTTCAGTAAAGATAAACGTACCAATATCGCCTATATCGGCGGCGGCTCTTTCAACTTCGGCTGGAAACTCTTCTCCGAACTTGCCGCAGAGGAAATTTACGCCACCGTCCAGCTCTACGACTCGGACAAGCAGATGTCCCTCTCAAACGAGGTCATAGGCAATAAGCTGCGGGAAAACCCCGACTGCAAAAGCGATATAATCTACCTCGCCGTGGATACCCCCGAGGAGGCTTTCAAAAACGCCGACATCGTTATACTCTCCTTTACACAAGGCACAATGGACGAAATGGTCACCGAAATGCACCTCCCCGAAACCTACGGCATTTACCAGTCCACCGGGGAGCATACGGGTCCGTCGGGGGTTATAAAGTCCCTTAAGACCCTGCCGGTGTACATAAAATACGCCGAGATGATTAAAAATATCTGCCCGAACGCTTGGGTCATAAACCTTACCAACCCCATGGCTGAATGTATGCAGATGATGTACAGCGTTTTCCCCGAGATAAAGCTGTTCGGCTCTACAAACGAGCTTTACGGCACGCTTGACCTGCTTGTGGACATCTGTCAGAAAAAACTGGGCGTTAACAATATCCGCCGCCGCGATATAAAGTACAACCTTATCGGCATAAGCGGCTTTTGCTGGTTTGACGAGGTTATGTACAACGGCTGCGACATTATGCCCATGTTCAGGGAGTTCGCCGAGGAACACTACGACAGCGGCTACGAAAGCAAGCCCAACGCTTTCAAGAGCAACCCCTACGAGTCCGCCAACAAGATAAAGTTCGACCTGTTTCTGCGGTACGGCTGCATACCCGCCGTTTCCGACGGCACTGCGGCGGACTTCTGCCCCTCTTGGTATCTGAAGTCCCCCAAAAACATCACCAGCTGGAAGTTCAGCCAGATTACCGTAAATTACCTCAAAAAGCACCGCCTCGACAAGCTGAGCCGCGTAAAGCCCCTTATGAACGGCGACGAGTACCTGCGGGTGGGCAGCGGCACTACCGACTGCGCTTTGCAGATACGCGCCCTTATGGGTCTCGGCAACCTTATCACCAACGTCTGTATGAAAAACACCGGGCAGGTGGAAAATCTTCCCGCGGGGGCGATAGTCCACACCAACGCCCTTATCAGCAAGAATTCCGTGAAACCCGTGGCGGCGGGAAAGCTCAACAACGAGATATACGGTCTGACCGTACGCCATGTGGTGAACCGTGAAACTATCGTCAGAGCCGTCAAAGAGCGTGATTTGGACATTGCTTTCAACGCGTTCCTCAACGACCCGCTGATGTCCGCAGACCTGTTCAACGCCGCCGAGCTTTACAAGGAAATGCTTGCCGCCGTTAGGACGCATTTGCTGTATTACTGTTAAAAAATGTAAATTATTGTAATAGTAAAAGGCGGGAGCAAGCCCCCGCCCTACCTTACGGTCAAATAAAAAATCACCGCGGTACGTATTATGCGCACCGCGGTTTTTTATGGGGGGAATTGTTATTCAAGAATTTTCTCAAGTTTGTATCTGTCGAAAGAGTCCTCGTTCACAACCACCTGCTGACCCTCCGTCCAGCTTGACACTTCGGCGTCGAACTCCTCGTCCTTTAAGGCGTGGAGCGCCGTTTCCCTGTTGTTTTCGAGATAGTCGGGGTCGTCGAAAAGTCCCAAAGTCTGAACAAGGCAGTAAATCTCGTTGTCGTCGTCCTCCACAACGGTGTAATCCGCGTCGGAGAACGCCGCCTCCACAATTTTTGAGGAAAGGTAGGTTGTATCTTTAGAGATAACCGTGCCGTAACTCGGCTCGGGGTCGGTATCCTCGGTTTCGTCCTCGGTATCGGTCAAGTCCGCCGTATCGGTACTTTCGGTACTCTCGTCCGTCTCGGTCGCCGCCTTAACAAGCTCGTCGTAGTAATTGTTGTACTCCTTTTGAATTTCCTCGAAAGTCGCCTCGCCCGATTTCATTTTCTCGATATAGCCCTCCGCCATTGCTTTAAGCTCAGCCTTGCCGTCGGACTTTAAGAGGTTGCCCTCGCCGTCCTTAAGGGGCATTGTGAAGTATTTTATTCTCGCGTTGTTTTCGGTAAGATAGGCGGTAATATCGCTGTCGGAGACAGCCTTTTCCCCGCCCTCGCCGTAGTAATGGTTGAAAATGGCAGTCCGCTTATCGCTGTTAAGCCCCACCGCGTAGTAGGACGCCCTGCTTACGCCCAGTTCCTCGTAGTACTCGCCGAAATATTCCCACATCTGGTCGACAACGATGTTGAGCTTGTCCTCCTCGTTGTTTTCAAAGGAAAGCCCCAGCTCGTCGAATTTTTTCTCCACGGCGGCGTACTCCCGCATGCCCTCGACGGTTTTTTCCTTTATCCACTCACGGGCGGGCTTGTCCTCGATTGTAATGTCAAGGACGCTTTGGGTTTCGGTTGCGGCGGCAGTTTCACCGTCGGCGGCGGCAACCGTCTCCGTCTCGGGCATAAAGTTCATAGCCTCGGAAACGGCGGTGGACTGGAAGTAGATCATAATACCCGCCCGGAGCTGTTCGCCGTCGATTTCCGCGCCCCAGGTGGTGTCCTTGCCGCAGGAGGAAAGTGACAGAGCCACAGCCGCCGCGGCGATAAAAGCAGTAGATTTTTTCAAGAAAGACATAGTCTTAGACCTCCGTAAAATTAAATACATTATATTATACCATATTTTTTTGGGTTTGTCCAGTATTTTTGCAAAAAAATTGAGAAAAAAGCGTTTACTTCAAATTTTTATTCGGCACACGGTTAAGCGCTGTTTTTCACGGCGGTTTAGCAGACAAACAGTCAGCAATATCTAACCAAAAACCCTTTAGGCAAGCGGCTGGTCCAGCGCAGCCCCGCGCTGGCGG
>JAMPDU010000030.1 GCA_023665505.1 Ruminococcus sp. | reverse complement strand
ACGGCGTATACACCTAAGCGAAAATGGATTTTTTATTATGCTTTGAGCGGTGTGAGAGATGTGATTTCTGTTTTGCAGTTTGTATCTGAGCAGGCATTGTTGAGTTTTTATTTGTGTTTTGTCTGCGGCAAGTTTTATTCCAAATACTGGTACTTTAGTTGGGTTCAATGATGCCTCGAAAGGCAATTTAGGCGGTGGCACATCAAGTCTGCAAATGCCGATAGATTGGCGAGGTCGGTTACACTGGGATATATTGGGATTTGTATAATGAAATTGGAAATTTGTTTGATTACATAAATTTACACTTAATTTATAGTTAATTTGCACAAGAATTTATGTGGTTAAAATGACGAATGTTTTTATATCGAAAAATAAAATCCCGGCATAAGCAAATAGCTCTGTCGGGATTTTATCAATTATTTCAAACCGCAGCATATATTTTGCGGCGAAAGCATACAGCGCCGCAGTATCCGGCACAATCAAGCTCGCAGAATGCGTACTCAAAACTGTCAAGGGACTGTCTCACTCCAATCGTGCCGCCGTTTATAACGATCTCAAAGCAATTATGCGGCAGGGACAATCCCGATCCGACGGC
Source organism: Ruminococcus sp. (assembly GCA_023665505.1). Taxonomy (GTDB): domain Bacteria; phylum Bacillota; class Clostridia; order Oscillospirales; family Ruminococcaceae; genus RGIG8773. Next base: position 26,596 of record JAMPDU010000030.1, on the reverse strand, counting down.
TTTTGAAAAGCTTTCCCTTAACGTCCAAATGCGGCAGAACGCACGGTCGCTGTCCTCCGACGAGACTATAAATTCCCGCTCGGATGGACTGAAAAAACGCTCCGCAGTACCGTTGTGAAACGGCTGAATTTTTTCAATGTCACAGCCCGTTTCCGCCGCCGCGAAAACCGCGAGAGCAATTTCCCCGGAATGGGACAGGTTAAAATGAATATCGGGATAATCCGCAAGATACGGTTTTCCGTACTCCGATAGGGATATTTTTATATCTTTCTCCCGCAAGCCGTATTGCGAAAGTCCACTGTCAAGCAGCATTCCCGCAGCCAGCGACAACTTTTTGTCTTTTAAGAAACGGCAGGAATTTACTTTCTCCCGCCGGTACTCGGAGAGCTTTCCGTAATTTTCGCGGAAACACTCCTCGGTTATTTCGGACGTGTTCATAGCAAATACACGCGCGCCGAATTTTTCAGCCGCCTTTGCGTTTATTTTCAGTTCCTCCAAATCAGCACCTCCCGAGCACAGCATTACATTGATACTAATCCCTCATTGAATTATGTGCAATCTCTCGCCGCAAAATCCATATACGCAAAATTTTGCGGCGATTTCTTGCTCATAATTCTAATTAGGGATTAGTATGATGAAAAATATCCCAGCCCGTCAAGAGCGCGTACAAATTTTTCGGCATATTCTCCCGAAATTGGCTGCCAGTGAAATCCCAGCCTGTAAAGTACGTTCATGGTATAGCTGTTGCTTTTGGGAATGGGAACTGTCTTTTTGCCGTGCCCCATATTTTGGTAAGCGATTATGCTTGACAGTATCTTTGCTTTTTGAGGGTCTTTTTGGACTTCCTCCAAAGCAGCCTTGTATTCGCTGTCCTCGGCGAGAGTGATGTTTATTCCGCACTCCCGCATTTTGAGAATTATATCTCCTATAAGCACGCTGTGATTGTTGTACGGGTGGAACAGGCAGCATTTCTCCGGCGTTCCGGACAAAGCGAGTATCGCCTTAGCCGTACTGTCAATAGGAGCCATTTCAGCGGCGGCGTTCATCATAGAATAAGGGAATTTCCCGATAAGCCCGTATGCTCTGAGCCTGCCAACAAAGCTGTTGGTGGAGAAATTCATCTGAAACTCACCGTCGGTATCGCGGGCGGAAAGATTTCCCACGCGCATTATTTTTGCGTTAAGACCGTTATGAATTTCCTCAAGAACCGCCCTTTCGGCGCAGAATTTGCTGCGCCCGTACTTTGTATCGAGAACCTGCCCGAAGTACAGCATATTCTCGGTCATTACGGTATCGGCAGACGGAACGTCTCCCACGCTGAAACCCGAAACGCTTGTGGTTGATATGTGTATCAAGCGGCTGCCCGTTTTTTGGCAGTAGCAAACAGCATTCGTAACGCCGCCTATATTCACGTCCTCAATGTCCGTTCCCGCAGAAAAATGCTTTACGTTAGCCGCGCAGTTTATCACGGTATCAATCTTTTCTTTCTGTGCAAGCATATCAAAAATCCCGCCGTCGGTAACGTCCCCCTCAACCGCGAATATCCGCGTTCCGAAAAGCTTTTCATAGGTATTCTCGAAGTAGTAGAAAAGCAGCGATTTAAGCCGTTCCTCCACTCCGCTGTGCCTGCCTCGGCGCATAAGGCAGTACACCCTGCCGCTTTCCGTTTCCAGAAATTCGCGGAGGATATGTATTCCCAGAAAGCCCGTCGCCCCCGTCAGCAGAATATTGCCCAAGGGCTGCCGCCTGCCGCTTTGAAATTCCTCAAAGGTGTTTTCGGCGAGAACCCTTTCAATATTTCCGTAATCGTATGCGGACAAATCTTCCGCCCCCAAAGTGAATTCGGGAATTTTCTCCGCGAACAGCCTCGCAAGTTCCCGCGGCGCAGGGTGAGAGAACACATCGCCGTAGGTTATCTCAAAGCCGACCTTTGCGGCGGCAATTACTACGCTTGTGACGGTCAGGGACGTTCCGCCCAAATCGAAAAAGCTGTCCTCCCTGCCGACCCGCTCAAGGTTAAGCACGTCCGCAAAAATACGGCAGAACGTCCGCTCCGTTTCGTTCCGAGGCGCGGAATATTCTCCCGAAACACCGAGCTGCGGTTCGGGCAGGGCTTTGCGGTCTGTCTTGCCGTTAGGGGTCATCGGAATTTCATCAAGCTGCATATACGCGTCGGGTATCATATATTTTGCCAGACGGCTTTTAAGGGCGTTTCTGACGGTTTGCCCGTCTACGGGTTCGCTTGCGGTGTAATAGGCGCAAAGGTGCTCCGTCCCGCCGATTTTTGCAATAACAGCAACCGCGCGGCTGACAGGGGTACAGCTTAATATTGCCTGTTCCACCTCCTCAAGCTCGATACGCAGTCCCCGCAGCTTGACCTGACTGTCGGTGCGCCCGAGGATCATCACCTGCCCGTCTGCGGTCCATTTCGCGTAATCGCCCGTTTTGTAGACGCGCTCGCCGCGAAATTCCGCAAAGCGTTCCGCCGTCATTTCGGGCAGACCGCAGTACCCCTCCGCAACTCCGAAACCGCCGACGTAAAGCTCCCCCGCGGCGTTCGGAGGCAGGAGATTTCCGTCGCTGTCAACGATATATTCAGTACAGTTGAGCAGCGGCTTTCCCACCGTGACAATATTCCGGTGAGTAAGCTCGCAGGCGTTGCAGGAAACGGTTATCTCCGTCGGACCGTAAGTGTTGAACAGCCGCGCGGAGGTGACCTTTTTCAGCTTTTCAAGCAGCTGCGTACTGTACGCCTCGCCGCCCGACATTACCACCCTGCATTTGGCAAGGGCGCGGCAGAATTCCTCCGATTCCATATACATTAACATTCTTGACGGCGTCGCGTTGAATATGTCTCCGCCCGTTTTTTCCATAAGCCCTGCGAGACGGGGCGGGTCGTTGGCGCAGTCCTCGTCCGCCAGAACAAGCGTAAGCCCGTTGCAGAGCGCGGCTGCGGTTTCCTTAAGGGACATATCGAAGGACGCCGTTGTCACGGAAACCATTGTGTGACCGTCCGTTACGCAGGCGTGAATGTGGGTGTTCGTTTCGTGAGCGCGGAGATAGTTCACAATGCCCTTGTGCCGCAGCATTACGCCCTTCGGCTTGCCCGTCGAGCCAGACGTGTAAATCATATAGGCAAGGGAATTTTCATCGACGTTCACATCGGGGTTACGTTCGTTTCCGCAGGACAGAAGTTCGTCAATATCAACTGCGTTTTCGTACAAATTCAAGCGGTCTTTTTCGGTGATAACAAGCCTCGCGCCGCTGTCTTCCGCGATTGTGCGGATACGCTCCTCGGGATAGTCGGGATCGCAGGGAATATACGCTCCGCCCGCTTTCATCACCGCGTACATAGCTATTATCAGCTTTTCCGTTCTCGGCAGCAGCACCGCGGCGGTATCGCCTTTCCCAAATCCAAGCTCCGGCAGACCGTTTGCGGCGCGGTTCATGAGGCGGTTCAATTCGCCGTAGCTCCATTTGCCGCCGGCGGCGATAAGAGCGGTTTTTTTACTGTTTTCCCTGACGGTGCGTTCAAATACCCCATGGAACGTTTCTCCCGTTGAATACGTTTCGGCGGTTTTGGAATAACGCTTAAGAAGTTTTTCCTGTTCCTCGGTGACAAGAGAAATTTTCCTGACGGGGCTTTCGGGAGTTTCAATGATACGATTCACGCACACGGCTATGGATTCCGCAAACTGCTCCATAAGAGCGGCGCTGTACAAAGCGTCGTTATACTGTACGCAGACCGCAGGCGAGCCGTCCCGTTCCTCAATATGAACGGAAATTTTAAACTTCGGCTTATCGGATTCGAGACTTTCTGTTTCTACCGTTTCGCCGAAAACCGTGTGTACACCTGCAACGCCCAGTTGACAGGCGTACATTATTTCCGGTGTAAAGCCGTAGTCCTCATAAATTTTAGCAAACGGATAATCTTCGGAGGAAACCGCGCCGTTAAGGATTTCCCGCGTCTCTTTCACGAATTCGGCAGCCGTTTTATCGGAAATTTTGCAGCCAATGGGCAGAGTTTTCACAAACATACCGAAACTGTTCCGCAGCTTTAGATTTTGCCTGCCGCTGCTTATGGTGCTTATGTACGCGCTGCCGCTGCCCGTGTACCTTGCGGCGGTGTACAGGCTTGCGGCAAGAAACAGGTGGGCAGGGGTAACGCCGAAGTCCCCGCAGAACGCCTCAACCGCGGCTTTATCGCATACCGAAACACACTCCGCCTTTTTGCCGTTCTCCTCCTTTCCCGGCAGATCGGGAGCGATACGGGAAACGTTCTCAAAATCCTCCAGCATTTTCCCGAAAAACGCTCTGCCCGCTTTGTAATGCTCGCTGTTCAAGACGTTCTGACTGTCGATAACATAATTTATGCAGCTGTACTTCTCCTTTTCGGGAGCTGTTCCCTCACAGGCTTTGGCGGTCTGCTCAATAAATAAATCCAGAGAACCGCCGTCAAAAATAACGTGGTGGAAATCCGCCAAAAGGCAGACGTTTTTCTCGGTTTCGGCTACGGTGATACGGTACAGACAGTCCGCGGTAAGGTCAAACGGCTTCACGAACGCAGCGCGGTATTGTTTCAATTCCTCCTCCGTAACGGAAATAAGAGAAATCTCCGGCGGTTTGTTTTCGGAAAACTGTTCACATAACTGTCTTAATTTTCCGTCACGGTACACGAAACGCGTATTGACATACGGGTGCGCTTTAAGCACCGATTTTACCGCCGCCGCAAGTCTCTCCGCGCCAACGGATTTCGGAAAGCGGAACATCGCGGGGATATTGTAAACCGTCTCTCCCGGATTTTTCACAGTATCGTAGTACACGCCGAGCTGCTCCCGCGTAAGGGTCTGCTCGCCGTACACGGCGGCTGTTTCCTCCGCTGCGCCGCTGTTTGTCATACCGTTTCGCATTGCGCGGTAAATTTCATTCTCCAAGGACAAAACGCTGCATTCGCTCATAAGGCTGCGGACTTCAAGCTCCGCGCCGAAATCCTTTTCGATCTCAACCGCCAGCTTTATTGCCGACAGCGAGGTAAGTCCCGCGTGAATCAGATTATCCGTCACGGAAAATTCGCTGTGCCCTATAACGCGGCTGACCGTCCGCGAAAGCTCTTTTTCAAGCTCGCTCATGGGGCGGGAATTGTCGTCACGGCTTTCTCTTTCGGGCAGCGGTTTCGGCAGGGCGCGTTTGTTGACCTTCATATTCTGATTGAGGGGTATTTCATCTATCTGCATTATTGCAGAGGGTATCATATACGGCGGCTTTTCAGACATAATAAAGGCTTTCAGTTCATCCGTATTTATTTTCCTGCCAGACACAATATACGCCGCTATCGCTTTTCCGCCTGCGGCAGCATCGTAAGCCGTTACCGTAACGTCCCTTATATCGGGGAATTTCCGTATAACCACCTCAATTTCGGAAAGTTCTATTCTGAAACCGCGTATTTTTACCTGCCCGTCGCGCCGTCCGACAAACCTGATATTGCCGTCGGGGAGAAAACGCACGTCGTCCCCCGTATGATAAATGCGCCCGTACCCCTCGCGGTTTGTGAAAATATTTGCTGTGTATGCCTTTTCCGTCTGCTCCGGACGGTTCAGATACCCGCACGTCACCTGATACCCCGCAGCGCAAAGCTCTCCCACCGCCCCCGCGGGGAGACGGCGCATCTGCTTGTCAACCACATAAATTTCCGTATTGTCAAGGGGCTTTCCTATCGGGACGTTATCGTAATCGGTATTTTTATCCAGCGGGTAAACGGTTGTCAACACGGTGCACTCCGTAGGACCGTAGCAGTTCACGAAAGTAAAATCCGACCTCTGCTTTACGGGGACAAGAGCCTCACCGCCCGTCAGCAGAAATTTCAGCGTACTGTTTTCGGTTTCCTCCGCGAACTGTCTGCCTACCTGTGTTGTCATAAACGCGTGAGTAACCTTTTCACGAATAAAATAATCGTTAAGCCTCGGCAGTTCCAGACGCAGCTCCTCCGGGATTATGCAAAGCGTTCCGCCGCCTGTCAGCACGGGATATGTCTCCATCATATTCGCGTCAAACCCGAAACTTGCGTAAGCCGTTATGACGCTGCCGGTATCGACCTTGAAATAACGCCGGTAAAAATTGCAGAACGCCGCCAGATTTCCGTGTGAAACCATACAGCCCTTTGGAGTTCCCGTAGTACCCGAGGTGTACAGCAGTATAAATATATCCTCGGGAGAGGGCGCGGGAATTTCCCGCGCGGGGTTTGGCAGGTTCGGAATATCCTTTGTAAGCAGGATTTTTCCGCTGTAATCAGACGCAATATTCAGCAGCTCCGCGTCCGCGACAAGAAACCTGCTGTCCGCGTCCTTCATCATAAATTCAATGCGCTCCGGCGGGTAAGTCGGGTCAAGAGGCTGATAGACCGCCCCCGATTTCATAACGCCCAAAGCAGTTACCGGCATATTTTCGCTGCGGTTTATCAGTATGGAAACAACCTGTCCCCTGCCTATTCCGCAGGCGTTCACATAGGCGCATACCTTGTCGGACAGAGCGTTGAGTTCCCTGTAGGAAAGGCGTTTTTCCTTATATATTACCGCCGTGTGTTCCGGATATTCCTCCGCGGTTCTGCGGAACAGGTCGGGTACGGTCAGACTTCTGTCATACCGGACATTCTCGCCGTGAAAGGTGTTAAGCAGCTCTATGCCGCTGTCCGAAACAAGGGGTATGTCCTTAAGCCGCTCACAGTCGAAAAATCCCCTTAAAACCCTGCCCATAAGAGACAAAAGCCCGTCGGCTGTATACTCGGAATAAACGTCGCTCTGATAGTCCATAAAAATTTCGTAGCCGCCGTTTTTCTTAAATGCGTGAACCGATATTTTCGCAAGGCTGGCTCCCGTTTCGAGGGGCGTCATCGGGATAAGTCCGTTTTCGGTTTTTATGCCGTTCAGCGTTTCTGCTTGATACACAAAAAGAATATCGGAGGAAATGCCGTATTTGTTTGCCAGCTCCTCAAATGAACAGCAGTCGCAGCTCATAGTCTCAAAGAAATCCTTTTGCAGTTCCCGCAGATATTCGGCGGTAGTCCGTTCCTCGTCAATGCGGACATAAATCGGCAGAGTACGCACCAGCATACCCATTGTGTGTTTCAGCCGCGCGTCATGCCTGCCGTTGTTTACCGTGCAGAACAAAACCTCGCTGCGGCAGCCGTATTTTGCCAGCGCGTAGGCAAACGCGCCCATAAACAGCGTATTTTCCGTAACGCCTGTTTTTCGCGCGAAACGTTCCGCCTCCTCCGCGCCGATGACGCCGCTCAGGTCAAGATAAACACGCTTTGACGGGTGCGCCGCCTCGGTATTTTCGGGGAAATCAAATATAGGAAGACAGTCCGTTTCAACGCCGTCAAGACGGTTTGAAAAATATTCCAAAGCTTTTTGGTACGCCGCCGTATCCTTTATTTTCTTTTCGCAAAGGGACAGGTCAAACTGTGTTATATCCTCGCTTTCGGGAACTCTCCCGCTGTAAATTTTCCAAATGCCGTCAAGAAAGTCCGCGACGGAAGTTCCGTCCGAAACAATATGGTGAATATCGCAGAGAAAATAAATATTTTTAACGGTACAGTAAAACGCCATTCGGTACAGCGCGCCGTTTTCAAGGTCGAAAGGCTTTATAAATTCCCTTTGCAGCCGCTCTATGTCGGGTTCTTCCGCATTGATAACAGGTATATCGCAAGCCCTGCCGCTGCGTGGGATCATACCGTAAACGCCGTCTGTTTTGGATATACCCACAGATACCGACAATACGGGGCGCAGCGAAATCATTTTTTCGGCGGCAACTTTAAAGCGGGGCAGATCAATATCCGACGGCAGACGCAGGCAGAACGGTATGTTGTACATAGTGCTTTCGGGATATTTCAGGCATTCAAGAAACACGCCCGTCTGACTGTCCGTAAGGGGGTAAAAATCCGATTTTTCCTTTAAAATATTCCCGTAAAAATCCTCCGAAACGGGAGAAGTTTCGCAGGCGTCCGCTATTTTTCCGGGAGTACGCAGTTCAAATATTTTCGCCGCCGTCAAGCTGTATTTTTGCAGCTTTTCAAGCAGCATTACAGCTTGAATGGAGTCGCCGCCAAGGGAGAAAAAATCATCGTTTACACCGACCCGATCTATTCCAAGCACCTGCTCAAAAGCGGCGCACACATCACGCCGGCAGGCTGTTTCGGGGGCTTTGTATTCCTGCCTGAATTCGGTTAAATCGGGTGCTTTAAGCGCAAGGCGGTCAAGCTTTCCGTTTTGATTAAGCGGAAATTCGGACAGCCTTATTATGAATTTTGGGATCATATATTCGGGGAATTTTTTCCTTAGCTCCTCCTTGATAATTTCTTCGGGATTTTCTGTGCTTTCGCCCTCTTTAAGCTGAAAATACGCGCACAGATAGGTCTGCCCGTACTTATTTTCAAAGCCCTTTACGGCAGCCGTTTTTACAAAGGGTATAAGTCCCGTCTGCACCTCTATTTCTCCCGTTTCCACCCGCTGACCGTTTATTTTTACCATCCAGCCGCGGCGGTTCAGATAAAGAACATTCCCGTCGGGCAGCATTTTTCCCATATCGTTTGTGTGAAACAGGACAGTGCCGTCCTCCTGCGAAATAAACGCCGCCGCGGTCTGCTCGGGGAGGTTTATGTATTCGCGGGCGATGTGTCCGACAACGCATATTTCCCCCTCTTCTCCCGCCTTTACCTCGCAGCCGTTTCCGTCAAGCAGGAGCAGCTTTATATCGGGCGCGGGCTTGCCTATGGGCGTGTTTTCATACTCGCGGTCAATTTCAAAGGAGGATACAATACACGCAGTTTCACTGCACCCGTAGGTATTTATTACGCGGTAATTTTTCGGCGCTATACGGCTTACCCTCTCGCTGCCCGTGATAACGAGCCGCAGGGAGGCGGCTCCGCTTTGAAAACTACGCAGCATCTGCGGACTGATAAATGTAACGGTGATATTGTGTTCTTCGATATAACGCTCGATTTTGCGTATATCCCGCCGCTTTTCCTCGGGGAGAATGTGAACCTCCGCCCCAACGGAAAGGGGAGTAAAAACGTCCATAAGAACAGCCACAAAGCTGAACGGAGCGCAGCTTAGCTGCACGTCACTTTCGGAAATCGAAAACACCCTGCGGTGACGTTCAACCGCCGACGAAAGGCTGCTGTGGCAGTGCAGTATGCCCTTGGGATTTCCCGTTGAGCCAGATGTGTACACCGCAAAAGCAAGGTCGTCCCCGGTTACGGAAACAGGCTCGGAGACAGTGCAGCTTTCAGCTGTTTTGACAAAAGCCTCATCAACGGCAAAATCCGCGCCGCAGTCCCGCAAAATATACTCTATACGCTCCTTCGGATAGTCGGGAGAAAGCGCGGCAAAGGCAGCCCCGCATTTGAGGATACCGAGCTGAACCGCTGTGTATTCCGTTTTCCGAGCCATACATACGGGGACAATATCCCCCTTTTTCACGCCCCTGCTTTTAAGGGCGGCGCATATTTTCCCGCTTAGCCCGTCAAGTTCCGCAAAGGTTACGCTCCTCTTGCCGTCCATATCTGTGACAGCTGTTTTGGAGCCGTATTTTTTTACTGTTTCCGTCCATTTTTCCAAAAATAATTTCATTTCAAGCCTCCATAAGTTCTTCTTCGTGACTGCGGTGTTCGGAGGGTCTGCCGAGAATTTCCGAAATATATTTGCTGAGCAGTCCCATTAAAAATACCGAAAACGCAATGGATATGCAGGTAACAGCCAGCGCGCGGACAAGATAGGGTATGCCCGCCGCAATGTTGAGCGTCATATTGTAAAGCCCCTGCAAAAAATTTTTGTGAATAAGATAAATGCCCATAGTGTTCTGCCCGATAAAAATAATCAGCCGCTTGCGCTTGAGCGCACGGGATATGATTTGGGCAAGCATTATTACCCCCAAACTGCCCGTAACTCCGTTCAGCAGGCATATAAAAGGGTTGCCGAAATCGGCGTTTGCCATAAGCATAAACGGGTATTCCTCGGAGTAATCCGCGAAACGTATTCCGACCAAAAGCAAGCCGAGACAGACTGCCGCAATGCCGAGCTTTGCAGGTATGCCCCGCTCGAAAAGTCCGTCAAGAACAGGGCGCAAAAGATAACCGGTTATCATGAACACGCTTGCCATGAAAGCAATGTCAAAGCCCCAGGGCATACCTATGCCGTCCCCTCTGTTGTTGTGGGGAATTATAATTCCCGCCGCGAAAAACACCGCCGCCGAAGCCGCCGCAAATATACGGGGATTTGTTTTTAACCTCCAAGACAAATGCATCATCGTCTCCTGATAGGTACGCGCCATAAACATTACGGGCAGAAACCATAGGGAGCTGAGAGAATGAGTGTTCCGAAGCACGATCCAGCTTCCGTAAAGCGTTTTCCCGACATTGATATAGGAAAATGGCATATATATCGCCGCCCAGATTATGTAGGGGACGAAAAGTCCAAGAAGATTTTTTTTGAAAAAGAGTTTCCACGTTTTCGCTCCGTATTCGCTTTTCTGTTTGAGGAAAATCCCCGACATCATAAAGAAAAGCGGCATATGGAACGCGTACAGAAACCGTTCTTCCGCGCCGTAGTCCTCAACGGCTCTCGGGTGACCGAGCACCACGAGAAATATTGCTATTGCTTTGGCGACATCAATATATTCAAGACGTTTTTCTTGTGTATTCATAAGACTTCCCCTCACCTCGCGATTTTTATTATGGAACTGTTCATTCCGAGAATGTTGTCATAGGACGTTTCCTTTGCCATAGCAAGAACCACGCCGATATTGTCAAAATTGTCCTCCGCGTTTTCCCGCAGAAGCGGGTTATAGGGCGCGCCGCTGTCGCGTATACAGATGTACGCAAATTTTTCGTCTATTCTTATCCGCACGTCGATACAGCCGTTTTTCCGCCTGTCGTTTTTCTGCTGTATGATGTTCACCGTCATATCCTCCAGCGCAACTCCCGCACGGTTTGCCGCGCTTTCCGAAAAACCGTTTCTGCGGCAGAATTCTATGGCTTCCTCAGAAAGCTTTACCGCTTCGGCTTCTTCGCGTATCATTGTAACGTCGAGGACGTTTTTGTCCGTTTCCTTTGTCAGCAGGAACAGTCCCGAAACGTCCCCGCGCTTTTTTGAAATAATTTTCGCTGCGGCAAGCAGGAATATCAGGCACAAAAATTCGCTCACCGTAAAGGCGAACCAAACATACTCCCCGCCGAACAGTTTCGGCAAAATCCACGCCGCGGGAACGACAATGCAAAAACCCTCCAGCAGGGCGAGTACGCTTGAAAGCCTTTTAAATCCCGTTACGGGGTAAACGTACTTAGCCGCGAATATCATCGCCAGTACGGGCAGGCTAACCGTGTATATGCGGAGAGCGTTTATCGTCAGCGAGAGCTGCGCCGCCTCCTCAACGCCGTAAAAGCCCGCTATTTGGGCAGGGAAAAGCTGAAACAGAAACAGCATTGCCAAAGAGGATATTCCCGTAATTGCCGCCGACCTGTGTACGGCGAACCGCACCCCCTTGAAATCCCCCTCGCCGTAAAGCGTACCGAGAATAGGCACCATAGTCTGCGCCGAGCCTGCGATAAACATGGAAACCACCGACAGACATGAGGTGCACACCGACAGCGCGGTTACTCCCGCACTGCCGAGATAATTCATAACTATAGCGTTTATGCAAATCATTCTGAAAAAATTCAGCACGTTTGAAACTGCGTTTGAAAGACCCGTGGAAACCGTTTCCCCCAGTATGCCGCCGAGCTTTCCGAACGGTATTCCGCAAAACCGCAGATTTTCACACTGTACAACGCCTATGACGGATATGACAAGCCCTGCAGCATACCCCGTTACCGTTGAGTACGCCGCGCCTTTTATGCCCATACCGCAGAATTTTATGTAAACAATATCCAGCGCGAGATTTATAACGTTTGCCGCTATTATCGCTGCCGATGCAAGATTTACCTTTCCCGATGCCCTTATGAAATAGCCTGTTCCCGGAACGATTATAAGCAGCGGTGCGCCAAGCAGGATTATTCCCATATAGCCGTACACCATATCCGTCAGGTCGGGAGCTTTTTTTGTCAGCAGCTCCGCAAGAGAACGGCTCGCGAACAAGCCTGCCGCGGCAACCGCCAGCGAAGCCGCAGCCATTGCAGCGACCGCGGCGGTAAACAGCTGCTTTGAACGTTCCTTGTCTCTCCGTCCGAGCGCTATGGAAAACAGCGCCGCCCCGCCCATTCCGAAAAGGGCGCAAACGGCATTGATCCCCAGCGTCACGGGCAGGACAAGGTTCACCGCCGCCAGCCCCTCGGGACCGAGGAGTTTTCCCACTATCATTCCGTCCACAACTATGCTCATAGACATCGCCATTGACATAAATATGGTCGGGAAGAAAAATTTATTGAACTGACGGTTTATTACCGTACTTTTTCTTTCAAGCATTGCTCTGCTCCTTTACTGTTTCTTTCGTGTCTCTTGCGGCTTTTACGGCAAAGAATACGGCGCATATCAAAGCCGCCGCTATGCCTGCCGGGTAAGCGGCAGCCGAGGAAAGCTTAAAGCCCTCGTCCGCCATAATAATGTAGGAAACGCACACTGCCGTCATAAATGACGCAGGCAGGGCGCATATTGCCGAGTACCAACGCTTTTCGGCGTTTTTGACAAGATACATCGCCTCCGCCCAAAGCGTAAACACCGCAAAGGTTTGGTTGCACCAGTTTAGGTACCGCCATATAACCTCGCCGTTGAACAGGGTCAGCGCGGTGCTTGCCGCCACAAGGGGAATTGTTATGGCAAGGCGTTTCCATAGCTTTGTCTGGTCAATTTTAAACCAGTCCGCAACCGTCAGACGCGCACTTCTGAACGCCGTATCCCCCGTTGATACGGGACACGCCACAACCCCGCCGATTGCAAGCGCGCCGCCCGCCGTGCCGAGAAACGTTACGGAAATGTCATACACAACGCCCGACTGACCGAGGCTCGACAACGCCGCCTGCAAGCCGCCCGTCGTTTCGTAAAACGCAACGCCTGCCGCAGCCCATATCAGTGCGATAACGCTTTCCGCTATCATCGAGCCGTAAAAAACCCGTCTGCCGTGACGTTCCGACCGTATACACCGCGCCATCATAGGCGACTGCGTTGCGTGAAAGCCCGAAACTGCCCCGCAGGCAACTGTCACAAACATAAAAGGAAATACGGGCGTACCCTTGGGGTTAAGATTTGCAAGCTCCATTTCGGGAAGGGAATATCCTCCTGCGATAAGTCCGCCTGCTGTTCCCGCAGCCATAAGTACAAGCAGTATGCCGAACAGCGGGTAAATTCTGCCCATAATCTTGTCGATAGGCAGCAGAACTGCCAAAATATAGTAAATAATAATTACCGCCGTCCAAAACGCGGTGTTTGCCCAAGAGGGCGTTATCCGCGCAAGAAGCTCTGCGGGATTTTTCATAAACACCGCTCCCACCAGTATCATCAGAAAAACCGTGTAAACCCGCATTATCCGTTTCGCGCCGTTTCCGAGATATTTTCCGACTATTTCGGACAGTGACGCGCCGTTCATACGCACGGAAATCATTCCGCTCAAATAGTCGTGAACCGCCCCGCCCAGCACCGAGCCGAGCACTATCCACAAAAACACTATCGGTCCGAAAACCGCGCCCATAAGCGCACCGAATATAGGACCGGTACCCGCGATGTTCAGCAGCTGCACAAGAAACACCCGCCAAGTTTTCATAGGAACATAGTCCATTCCGTCGGTGTGCTCCTCGGCAGGAGTAGGTCTGTCATCGGGCTTGAAAATACGCTCGACAAGCCTGCCGTACAGAAAATATCCGCCGAAAAGCAAGCCCAAAGAGCAAATAAATGTTATCATTGCTGTTTCCGCCAATCTTAATTATTTGGTAATTTTTTCAAGAAATTCCTCTGTCGTCTCGGTAAATTCCACCGTTACCTCTGCGCCGTTTTCCACGATAAATTCCGTCAGCCCGTATTCCGTGCCGTTGTCCGCCCAGTCATAGGTGTAGCCGAGTCTTGTCCAAGGGTAGCCGCCGTAATAATACGACCAAAGAATATTGCCGTCGAACCAAGTCTTGAATTCCTCATCGGCGTTTTCACCAAAAACGTTCGTCATATTTCCGACCGCAGGATCGCTTTGATATGCGGGACGCTTCACGTTTTCGGGGCTGACCCAAAAGCCCGTCACTGTGGAATGTTCAGCATCGGGAGCAAACGCAACAAGCTGTTTCAGCCGCATTTCGGGATCGTCTGATTTACGCAGCTCGCTGCCGTAAGACGCTATTTCTTTATCGGTAAACGTCCATACATACCCCCACCGAATAGTTACATTTTCCCCCTCGGGATAGCTGTCGGGGTAGTTGTGCCATGTCAGCAGCAGTACCTTTCCGTCCTGCCAAGTGGTCATTTCATCGCTTTCGGTCAGCGAGACAAGCGGTAAAATTTCGTCCCCGTCGGCGAAGGCAGCGTCCCGTACCGCCGTTTCATAGAGGGCGTTTAAGTCCCGGTCTTTATTCCGGCAGCCCGATAAAGCCGCCAAAATTACCAAAATTCCGAAAATTGCTTTTATAAATTTTTTCATACATTTACCTCCGTATCTTCAAGACAAGAACATTTTTGTTTTTGTCATACTTGTGAGTGACTGTGCTTGTAATGCCTTTCAGCGTGATTGCGCTCAAGTCCTCCGGATCTGCAAGGGGATCAAAATTCTCTCCGCTGTAGCCGAAGATCATATCTACGGAACTTTCCTTTTCGAAATACTCAATGTCCATACGTATTTCGGCAACTCCTTTTTCGGGAATCAGTTTCTGCATAACAAGTTCTTCAAACACAAGCTGCATTTTGTAAATTTGTTTCTGCGACATCATCTGTTTTCGTCCGAATAGTTCAAGACTTGAATTTATCGCGGGGAAGTCAAAACTGCTTTTGTCAATGATCTCGCTGAACACTTTGATCTGTTTGATAAACCGGCGCGTTTTTTCTTTTTGAGGATTTTCAAATATCTGCCAAGGAGTTCCATCTTCATAGATAATCCCTTCATCCATATAAAAAACACGGTTTGATATGTTCTTGGCAAAATTCATTTCGTGAGTAACAATCAGCATAGTAAGCCCGTCATCCGCAAGCCGCTTTATCACCGATAGTACCTCGCCGACCATAGTGGGATCGAGAGCGCTCGTAGGCTCGTCAAAGAGCAGGATTTCCGGCTCCATTGCCAAAGCCCTCGCAATCGCCGCACGCTGCTTTTGTCCGCCCGACAACTCATCGGGATAGCTTTCCGCCTTTGCCGCGAGACCTACCGTTTGCAGCAGTTCCATACCGCGCTCGTATGCTTGATCATTCGTTTTTCCGAGCAAGTCCACAGGCGCACGCATTATATTTTCAATGATACTCATATGCCCGAAAAGATTAAAATTTTGAAATACCATTCCCATTTTGCGGCGCAGCTTGGGGAGATCGGCGTTTTTGCCGCATATGTCAACGCCGTCTACCAATATTGCGCCAGAGGTCGGCGTTTCCAAACGGTTTATGCAGCGCAGAAGAGTGCTTTTCCCCGTACCCGAGGGACCGATGACCGAGATCATATCGCCCTTGTTTATCTCAGCATTAACGTCACGGAGTGGCGTAATATTCGGATATTCTTTTTTGAGTTTCCGAATTGTTATCATAAGTCAACCTCCTTCACCTGCCCTTTACGATTTTTGCCTCTCTTTTTGGGGTCAAGACGTATTTCAATTCTTCCGAGAGCGACAGTTATCAGCCACGAGACCGCAAAATAAATTATTGCGGTAACAATAAGCGGAAAAAACGCTTCATAAGTACGGCTGCGGATAATATCGGAAGCTTTTGTTAAATCTTGGATCATGATATATCCGACGATAGAGGTCATTTTCACAAGAGAAACGAATTCACCTTTGATGACCGGAAGAAAATGTATTGCCGCCTGCGGAAACACTACTTTGAAAAAACTTTGTCTTTTCGTGTAGCCCAGAGCCAATGCCGCTTCATTCTGACCCTTGTCAACCGACTCGATTCCCGTTCGCATCATCTCGGATACATATGCGGAAAAATTCACACTGAAGCCGATGATTGCTACAATAACGGGCGAGATGTCAGTTTGTCCGAATACCACATAAAATAAGATCATTAGGAAAACCAGTATCGGCATACCCTGTACAATTTGTATATAGATCAAGGACATACCGCTCAAAAACTGATTTTGAGACCGCCGCAGCATACAAATGCCAAAACCCAGTACAGCGCCGAATATTCCCGCAGATACGGAGATGACGGCTGTTACGCCCAATCCCGACAGTAACAGCTTCCAGCGGTTTTCTTTAATAAAGTTTTTATAAAAGCTATCTTTTAGTTTCCCGAAAAAGCTCTGCTCTTCGCCTGTCCCGCTTTTGTCCGCAACCATTACAACCACGCCGCCGTCATAGTTGGCTTCCGAAAAATATACGCTTTGAGCGCGTTCCTCGGTTACCGAAATGCAGCAAGCCGACAAATCCGCTTTTCCGGAAACCAACGCCGGAATTATTGATGCAAAATTTGCGTCCGACATTTCAAGCCCATAATCGTATTTTTTACAGAACCGGCACAGAATGTCAATATCATAGCCAATAACTGCTCCGTCTTTAACATAAGAAAACGGCGGCGTTGAGCTGTCAAATACAAAGCGCAGCGTTCCCGATGAGCCTACAGAGTCCGGATAAGATATATTCTTAACGGATTCGTCAATACCAAACCATTTGTCCTCGATTTCTTTCAGAACCCCGTTCGCGTGTATTTCTGCGAGAAATTCGTTCATCTGATCCCGCAGTGCGGCTCCCTTATCGGTTTTTGCAAACGCAAAGGCATATTCGTCCTCGCAGAGAAATTCTTCCAAATACCGCACACCTTTCTGCTCATTGCAAAGTACGCGCGCCATAGGCTCGTCTATCAGAAATGCCGAAATTTTTCCTTGCGTCACCGCGATAGCCATATCAGCATAAGTTTCAAAATATTGTTTCTGCGCGTTTTCAATATACTCGTCCGCTATTATGTCGAAGGTTGAACCTGTTTGTATTCCGACCTTAAGTCCCGAAAGCTGCGAAATTTCGATGATATTTTCCGCCGGATCGTTTTTTTCGGAATTCCGTGAACATCCGCACATTGCAAACAGTATAGCCGGCAGCGTCAAGAACAGGATTAGTTTTTTTCCGATCAATTCAATTTTCCTCCCATATATTTTTTCTGATCCGCAGAATATTCTGTCCGTTCTTGTATTCATAGGAAATACCGTCCATAGTTTTTTTCACCATATATATGCCCAAGCCGCCGACCTTCCGTTCTTCGGCGGAAAGTGTAACGTCGGGGTCGGCTTTGGCAAGCGGGTTATAGGGAATGCCGCTGTCGATAAAGGTTATCACTGCCGCAGGGGGATTTTCCGCAGTCTCCACGCGGACGGTTGCCGCGCCGTTTTCGGAACTGTAGGCGTAATTCGCGATATTCCCGAAAATCTCGTCAATTGCCACGTTCACCTGAAACAGCGTTTTCACGGGGCAGCCAAGCCGCTCCAGCTGCTCATCGACGAACGCTGTCACTGCGGCAATGCTTTCCGCCGTAGCGCTGACCGTCAATTCTTTCATTCCCGCTCCTCCAATCTTGCCTTGTATTCCAGACAAAGCATTGTAATGTCGTCAAATTGCGGCGCTTCACCCACAAAGCGGTCTATATCGTCCTTTATTTTCGTAAGCAGCGCGGAGGGCGGCAGTTCCGAATTTTCTCCGAGAATTGCCGTTAAGCGTTCCATTCCGTACAATTCGTTATCACTGTTCGTCGCTTCGGTAACGCCGTCGGTATACTGGAATATTTTGTCGCCCGGCTCCAGCCGGGTTTCTCCGCATTTGTAGCGCATTCCCTCCATTCCCGCAAGTACAAATCCCGCGCGAACTTTATACGGCTCGAATTTGCCGCCCTTTTTGCAGATAAAAGGTATTTCGTGCCCTGCATTTACAAAGCGGAATTCGCCGCTCGTCAGGTCGAGAACTCCCTCAAAAGCGGTTATGAACAAGCCCTCGCTGTTGCTTTCGCAGAGAAGCTCGTTCACCTCGGTGAATACCTCGCCGAGGTCTTTTCCGGGCTGAGTGTGATCCTTTATCAGCGTTTTACCGATTACCATAAAAAGCGCCGCGGGAACGCCCTTTCCCGAAACGTCCGCCATTACGACCGCAAGATGACGTTCGTCCACCATAAAGAAATCGTAAAAGTCGCCGCCCACCTCTTTAGCGGGGTTCATCGCCGCGTAAATATCAAATTCCTCCCGTTCGGGAAACGCGGGAAAGATACTCGGCAGCATATTCGCCTGAATACGCGCGGCAACCGAAAGCTCGGTGTTCACTCGCTCCTTTTCGGCGGTTACGGCGGTGAGATTTTGCGTATATTCCACAATATCCCTTTCCATTTTTTCCACCGCGCGGGCGAGTATCCCTATCTCGTCTTTCTGCTTTATTTTAAGCAAAGCGTCTGAAGAAGTATTGTCGTCGGCGAAACGTTCAGCCTCGTTCGTTACCGTGATTATAGGCGTTATCACGCCGCGCCGCAGAATAAGCGTATATACGGCGATAAACAAAGCGATAGCCGTCAGCGTCCACAAAATAACGTGCAGGACATAGGTGTTCCGCGCGTCCTCAAGGCGGGTCATGGGCTTTTCAACGCAAAGCATGGCGATAATTTCGCCGTCCGAGTTTTTTACGTCAATTGCCGCAGTGGTATGCGCCCCCGATTCCTTTGAATAGGAATACAGATATTTTTCGGCGCGCCCGCCCTCCGTCATAATTTTTATTACGTTTTCGGTATATTTTTCGTCAAGATCGGAGGCGGTGTAGCCCAGGGGATAGCGGCTGAAACCCGTGTCCGAGTTGACCGTATCGTAAATGTATGTGAGAGTTTTGTAATCATCGCTCACCCTTGCCACGTATATAAACGTGACCGCCGCCGCGTCGGTCAGCGCGTCCAGTCTTGAAAGAATATTTCGGTATTCCTCATCGGGCTGACCCGTTTCAAGATACTGCCCGAATTTGTCGGGATTTAAGTATGTCCGCGCCGTTTCCGCGATTTCGTATGCCGCATCGTTATACTGCCGTTCAAGCACCGAGGTAAACTCGATATAGCCCACCGTTCCGCATACCGCGCCCAGCAGCAATCCGAAAAGAATTACTCCTATCGTAAGCTTTCCCGCTATTCCTGTGAGCTTGTGCATACATTTCCCTCCCTTTTTACAGTCCGCGCCGCAAAAAATCTTTTCTTTTCCTCAGTGTTCAGAAAATGCGGCATTTTGAGCTGCGCTGCGGGCTTTCCGCTTTCGGCAAGCGCCCGCTCGTAGCTTTTAAAGCTGCCGTCCTTGAGATACTCAATATGCAGCGGCTCGATCTCCCTCATATGCAGGCACGACTTGTATTCGGGATTTGCCTCGCACATACACCTTTCAAACAGCTCGTCGCCGCCGCAGGGAATTTTTTCGCATTCCATATAAAACAAATATCTCGGCGCAACTCCCGAAAAATCCTCCCGAACGCAGTAGCCTCTGACCCCGGTTTGCGACAGTTCCGCAAACCGTTTTATTGCCGTATCAAACTGCTGCTGATTGCTTTTCTCCCCCGCGATATTTATTATCTGGTTACGGCGGCAGCAGAATTTTACGATCGGCGTTTTTTCGTATGTTCCCACAATTTCCACAACGTCGCCGAGCCTGTAGCGGTACAGCCCCGAACGGTTTGTAACCGCAAGCTCGTATTTTTCACCGATTTTCACCTCGTCAATAAGCAGCGGAGCATTATCTCCGTCCATGGGGATAAACTCAAAGAAAACCGATTCGGGCAGCAGCATATATCTGTCCGCCGAGCCGACGTTTTCTGCCAGCCCGAAAACTCCCTCCGAGGCGGCATAGACGAAATAATGAACAGGAATACCGTCCGCGTAGCCGCGCATTTTTTCGGTGTAATAAAAAAAGCTGTCGCCGCCTATGGCAAGTATGTATTTCATTTTTTTCCAGATTTTTTTGATAACGCCCTTATGCAAATTCTCACGGGGAATACTCCGAAGCTCCCGCGCGCGTTCGGGAGCGGGCGGCAGCTTTTCGGCGATGTATTTCTTTTGTTTTTCCGGAATGTCCGCGCTTACCGTACCGTATTCCATATCGTTCAGCAAGCTTTCCCAATTGCGGAGAATGTACTCGATCATTCCCGCGGCGCGGTTGATAAAAACGCCGTGTATCGCCGTCAGCTCACGCTCCGCAAGCGCGAAACGCACCTTGATATACAGCCGATCCTCCAGCGTTTCGGGAAACAGTATCTCCTTCGGAACGCAGTAATCGGACGCGTCGAATTTTCCGTTTTCGTCAAGCCATTGATAAACGCAGCTTGAACGTATTCCTTTCATTCTGCCGTCAGGCATATATGTTTTGGCAAATTCTCCTATTTGAAATATTTTCCCGAAAATTTCCTTTTCGCTTAATTCCTTGTAATAATTCCGTATCTGCCCGAAAACCGCGCCGTACATAAAAGTGTAATGCGCCTCGAGATCGTATTCCGTCAGCGGAATATATTTTTCATCACCGACCGTTCCCGAGCTTATACAGAAAAAAACTGCGTCACGGGCGGTCAGAATATTTTTTTCTCCGCCGATGATACGTTCAATGTCGCGGGCATAATCCTCATAGCTTGAAAGAGGCACTTTATTTTGGTACTCCTTCACGGAATTTATTTGCGCGAAACCGTACCGCCTGCCGAATTCCGTGCCGCTGTTTTCTTTCAGCCGGTCAAGAAGAAATTTTGTCTGCGCCGAACCTGCGTTTTTCGCGGATTTTTCAAGGCGTTCAAGCGATTCGCGCCCGAGACGCTCATAATCTGTTTTCATTGTGCGCTCCCCTCAATAAAAATTTGCACGGTGTTTGTGCCGAATGTGCGCCGATACAGGGTCTGTTCGCATATGCTTTCAATCAATCGAATACCCATATACTCCTCGTCGCCCTCCGAATAGGCAAGCGGGTTGAACTCCTCGCCGCCGCAGCGTATTCTGATACCGATTGTTCCGTTCAGCGAATACACGCGCAGGTCAAACTCGGCGGAGCTTTCGTTTTTCTCCGCGATAAGCGTCATTATTTCCTCCATGGCGAGGCTTATGCGCATTGTCTGTTTCGGGGACATTCCGTTTTTGCCGCAGAAATCGGTTATTCTTCCGCTTGCATCGCAAATGCTTTCCGCATCGCCGTTCACCGAAAAGTTTATAACATTGCCGCTCTCGTCAAGGACGTTATCCGTCAGCAAGAAACGCGACAGCTTTGGATTTCTTTTGTGCGCAATTCCCGAACAGACAAACCAGATCGCCAGCGTGAATATTTCCCCGAAAAACAAAAACAGCCACGGACTTTGCCCAAAATAAAGCAGCGCGAAAAGGCTCGCGCAGGATATTGCGAACACGCGCATAAAAATTATCCCGATCGCAGGAAACACCCTGCCGGAAACATTGTAATATCCCGACAGAACGCAGTTTATCAACGCGGGGATTATTCCCAATGACAGGCAAATAAACGCGAACCGCAGCGGAATATCCAGCCCGTATGCCGCCCCGACCAAATCCGCGCCGATAATAATGACAGCCGAAAAAATAAGCGCGCAGGGTATGCCGCTTTTTAGCTGTCTCGCCATTAAAAGCCGCGTGCTTTCGTTGTCGCGTTCGCCGTTATATATGCCCAGCATTGCCGACGCCGCTTGGGGGACGCCGCTCGTTACGCTTTCGCCGAACGCCGCTATGCAGTTCACCGCCGTGAACGCCGCCACGGTTCCGCTGCCGCAGTACCGCAGCAACAGCGTGTTTATCACCGATACGCGCAGCGTCTGGAACAGATTGTTCGCCGCCGACGGGCTGCCCGCTTTTGCAATATCCGAAAATTTTATGTCATCACATTTAAC
The DNA here is from genome assembly GCA_023665505.1 of Ruminococcus sp. Lineage (GTDB taxonomy): Bacteria > Bacillota > Clostridia > Oscillospirales > Ruminococcaceae > RGIG8773. The sequence goes on along the minus strand of JAMPDU010000030.1, from coordinate 4,617 downwards.
GCGAAACCCGAACGGAAACCCGCTCCTTTTATCGCACAGCCTTGCAAATCCGAGAACGCAAGCCGCCGCAGCCGATAAAACGCTCGCCAGCGCAGCGCCGAATATTCCCATATCCAGCGCGTACAGGAAAATCACGTCCAGAACGACGTTTCCCGCTCCCATTATCAGCATCATCAGCGTGACCTGCCCGTTTCGTCCGTCCAGCCGCAAAAACCAGAACGGTATATAAATCAGTATTTTCGGCAGCGCGCCCGCCAGCGTTACTCCCGCATATTCCGCAACAAGCGGCGTTACACTTCGGTCGGAGCATACAAGCAGCGACAGCGGCTCTAAAAAAATCAGTCCTGTTGCCGCAATAAAAACCGAAACCGCCGTACACCAAAAAATTGACATTTGATACAGTTTTTGAGCAGTTTCCGTCCGATTTTTCCCGATAGCGTCCGACGCGCAGACAGCCGTTCCCGACACGATAAACGAGCCCGCGATACACAGTACCAAATACACGGGCAGACTGAAATTTACAGCCGCCAGCGCGTTCGTGCCAAGCCGCTGCCCCACCAGAATGCCGTCGGCAAGTATGTTTATATTGCCGCTAAGCACCGACAGCACACAGGGAAGCAGCGCCTTGTTATACGCCTTTTTCAGAAAGCGTTCGTTTTGTTTAAGTTCCAAAGCCTTTTCTCCGTATCATAAATTAATTGAAAAACTCGCGCGGGATAGGCTTAATATTTTCCCAGTCCCGCAGCTGCAACCTTATCCGTTCGTACCAGCCGTTTTTGAAAAATGTGCATTTTGCCGTGTCGCTGCTGAATTTATCTCCCGTCAGCGCCATTGCAAGCGCACGGCATCCGCCTGCGCAGTATTTTCCTATCTTTCAAGGCAATTCAAGTGCGGCGATGTTTTTCATTCTGTAATTGCTGACGCTGTAAGACAGCTCCGCCTCGTTTAGTACGTTCAGAAAAGCGTTTATGTATCTGTCGGTATTTGTTACCTGATTAAGCGTAATATAGAACATATTGCCTATCGCGTTTATTTCAACAAGCAGGTTGCCGTATGCCATGGTATTCAGCGATCTTACAAACCCGTTCATTGCGCCGAAATCCGTCTGACCCACATAGCTTACATTATATGTATCCTTGCAGCCCTTGGTAAACAAGCCCTCGTTAAGACAGAAATTCCTCTTATCCTCAGTGTTTTCCAGTGAATCGACCTTTTCATAAAACTCAAGCGTTTTTTTCATTTGGATAACCGAATTTTCGGGCTGCGACTGAAGCATTATCATACCTCTTGTTATTGTTCCGAGCTTGTCGGCGGGCATATCAAGATAACTCCGCCTGTAACAGACGTGCAGCGCTCTGCTTATCGAATGATACGCGTTGGGACAGCCGACAGCTTCTCTGAAATTGCAGGCGATACCCGCCGAGAAAAGTTCCTCGTTCGGAAACAGCGGTGCAAGCGCTTTGAACATAAATACGGCGATAATCGCCGCAGGGCTTGCATCGTTGGAATGGACGTATTTCATAAGCTCACGCTGCTTCATACTGATGCAATAATATCCGCTGCCCTTTGGGTCGGGCTCTTTCATCGCGCGTATATAATCATCGGCAGGGAAAAAGCCCATTTCCGGCTCCTTATACAGACTGAAGTCGGATTCGGGCATACTGCCGATTTTCGGGAAATCTAATTCTCCCCGTAAAAACTCCGAGCCTGGAAGATTTATCCCCTCGGAGCTTATCGGCTCGCCGTGCGTTCCAACGAGATACATATACAGCACCGACTTGATAAACGGTATATATCCCGACGCGTCGGTTATACTGTGACTTACGTTGAAATAAATCGTATCATCAGCGTAGTCTACATAATTAAGATGATAATTGACTTCCTCGGAGCCGAGCGGCGGCGCGGGAATTTTCGTTTTCATAACCGCTATCGGAAGGCTGTTCGGCGCAAAAGCATAGCTCCCGTTTTCGTTTTTTACGCGGACAGAAAAATAGGGATAGCGCTCTGCCGCCGCATTTACCGCCTCGTATAAAGCCTCTCCGTTGATATCCTCGGTTATCTCCAGGGCAAATCTTATGTTTGTATTTGTCGGCGCATTCGGTCTGGTTTCATACAGTAAATAGGTATCGGGCTTCATCATTTCGGTCAATTCCGTCTCATTAAGCTTCATAGCGCAATTATCCTTTCTTTATTCATTTGTTACCAACGCGGTATATACGCCGTTTTTCGCGTACAATTCCTCGTGCGTGCCCCGCTCGACTACAACGCCGTTATCAAGCACTATTGATATTCTTACTCATAAGCGCCCTTAATTCAGTACGAACGACATCGGCGGAACGCTCTCCACCGTGACCGCCGCCGCTTTGACCACGGTATCCAGCCGCCCGAAAATTCCCCATATGTAAACTCCGGTCAGCAAAATAATAATCGCCGCCAAAATCGTCCACACGGACGGATTTGACACCCGCACATAATCGTTCAGCTGTTCGGGCGAGGAAACTCTGTCAATGCTCGCCTTGCGGAATAACTGTTTCTCCATAACGTCCTCCCGTTACTCAATCGTAAGTATATCCGAAAATCCCGTCACCTCGAATACTTCGGCTATCACCTCGTTGACGTTGCGGATAATCATTTCGCCCTGCTTGTTCATCACCTTCTGCGCCGCCAATAAAACGCGCAGTCCCGCCGAGGAAAGGTATTCCAGCTTCGCAAAGTCAAGAATGAGTTTTGTGTTGTCCGCTATGCTCTGTTTCAGTTCCGCCTCAAGCAGGGGCGCGGTGGTGGTGTCCAGCCTGCCCTCCAAAGCTATGCTTAACGCGGAATTTTCCAAGGTTTTGTTTATAGTCATTTTTCCTGCCTCCAATGCAAATTGTACAAAATCATTTTTTAATTATACATCATTCGGCAAAAAAATAAAGCGTTTTGGCAGGAACGTCGGATTTTTGGCAGGAACGTCAGCCGAAAACGGCATTTTTACGGAAAAACAGTTTGAAAACGTCTGTAAAATATGCTATAATAAATACAAGAAGCTCGGAAACGGGAAAGGGTGAAAATATGCGTATAGCCGTGGTAGACGATGAGAAAGATTATATCGGCGAAATTTCCGAAATATGCCGCAAATTCGGCGCGGATAACGGGCTTGATATTGCGGTTTCGGAATTTTCGGACGGAGAAAGTTTTTTGCGTTCCCTTGAAAGCGGCGGTTATTCCGTTGTGTTTATGGACGTTTATATGGGCAGAATGAGCGGTACGGAAACGGCGTGCAAACTGCGCGAGCGCGACCGCAGCTGCGTTCTGATATTCCTCACATCAAGCGGCGAGCATATGCCGGAGGCGTTCTCATGCCACGCCTTTGAATATATCCGAAAGCCCTTTGACGAGCGGCGCGTTGCCGATGTTCTCGCGGACGCGCTTAAAATACTGCCCTCACAGGAAAAATATATCGACGTTTACAGCGGCAAGCAGACCGTAAGACTGCCGCTTGACGGTATTGTCTGCGCAATCACCGACGCGCATTATCTGAACATTGAAACGGCGGACGGGAGAACAATCCGATGCCGTATGACCGTTTCGCAGTTTGCCGAACAGACAAACGACCCGCGCTTTATTTCGGTGAACAAGGGTATCACCGTAAACGCGGATCATATCGTGGATTTCGACAACAACTGCTGTATCGCCGACAACGGCGCACGGATACCGATGAGAGTGCGCGACCGCGTTAAAACGGAGCAGTCCGTGAGAAATTACAACTTTGAAAAAATACGAAACCGCCGATACGGCGGTAAATAGGAGGAGATTATGTTCACGGACGAATGGATAAGCCTTTTTGTGCAGTCTCTTGTGCTGGTACCCTCGGCGGTTTCCTGTTACCTCCCCGCGAAAAACCAGATGAAATTCACTATGGTAAAAACGCTGACAGTTATCTGCGCGGCGGTTTTTCCTCTCGCGTTCGCCATAGCAAGCATTTCAACGGTATTTCGCATAAACGCAAATCTTGTTATGCTGCCCGCAATTATAGGAATGTTTTTTCTGTACAGGCTGACGGTCAATTTCGATTTGTCCAGATCGCTGGCGGTTTATATCGGCGTTTGCGCAGTACAGACCTTTCCGCCGCACTTCGCCACTGTTTTCGATATGTATGTAAGCAACAAAGCCGAGACACTCACCGTGGCTGCATCCCTTGTTCAGCTTGGGCTGTCCTGCGCACTGACAGCGGCGTTTGTTTATCCCGCGCGAAATCTTTTTTCAAAGGCGGTGGACGAGCCTGGATTTTCTAAAATATGGTATATGACCGTTCCGATTTCATTGATTTTCCTTGTTTTCAATATTTTCGCAATGCCCGATTCCTACGACGTTGTCCGCGAAAGCCGCCTTAAATATCTTTATCCTGCTTTTGAGGTTTTCGGGCTGACAGTATTGATTTCGATTTACGTTCTTTTTTACCGCGGAGCGATCATTATGATAGAACGCGCCCGTTTGGAAAAACGCGCGTTTCTTACGGAAATGCAGGCGCGGCAATTCCGCGAATTGCAAGAATATGTGAAACAAACGGGACGGCTTCGGCACGATTTCAGGCAGTCGGTTCATTTGCTCGCAGGTCTTGCCGAAAAAGGGGAT
>JAMPDU010000002.1 GCA_023665505.1 Ruminococcus sp. | reverse complement strand
ACCGCGGAGGAAATAAAGTATGAAATTACCCCCAAAACAAGGGAAACCGCCGCCTTAACGGGGATAAACAGCCGCAGCTCGAAAGTCCCCGCGGCGAAAAAGTCGTATACCATACGCAGCGCAAAGCCCGCGCAGCAGCCGAGAATGAGGTAAATTCCCCACCAAAGGCTTATGCCCTTAGCCGCCGCCAGCAGACGTTTTTCAAGTTTCATAATTTTTTCCTCCCGTTCTGTTTTTTATTTGTAAATTTTTTTGCAGGGGTAAATCTTTTGTAGGGGCGGGGTTTCCCCGCCCGTTGGTACGTAACCGCGGGACGGGAAACCCGTCCCCTACAGAACAGTCAGCCTTGATTTTTCATTAGTTTTTTCATATCGGAAATTAATTCCCCAATATCCTCGTCGCGGAATTTCGCGCCGCTCCATATTTCGTGAGCCACAACCGCCTGCCACACAAGCATTGCCATTCCGCCCACGGCTTTTATACCGTTCTTTTCGGCGATTTTCATAAGCATTGTAACGTCGGGGTTGTATATCACCTCAAACACGTTTTTGCAGCTTTTCACAACCTCTTCGGTAACGGGGCACTCGTCAACCTTGGGAAACATTCCCACGGGACTTGCGTTGATAAGTAGGTCGAATTCCCCCGAAATTTCGTCATGGGTAATAACCTTTATTTGCGCTTTCGGGTTGTGGGTGAGAGCCTCTTTAGCAGCGTCCTCCGCGCCCTTTACAAATTCGGGGAGAGCCACTATAGTCAAGTCCGCCCCGTGAATAGCCGCCTCGGTCGCAATCATACGCCCCACGCCGCCGCAGCCGATTTGCAGGACTTTCCCCTCAAGGCTTATATTTTCCGCCTCAAGTGAACGGAGAAAGCCGTAGCAGTCCGTATTAAAGCCGATATTCTTATCCATGCGGTTCACAACGCAGTTCACGGAATTGTACCGTTTCGCCGAATCGTCCAGCCAGTCCAGATATTTTATAATGTCCGTCTTAAAGGGAATGGTAACGTTGTAGCCGTCCATAGCGTTGAGGTACGCCACCTGGTCGGCAAGCCGCTCGGGGGGGATTTCGCAGACCTCATAGTCGGCGGACTTCCCCTCCAGCTCAAACAGCCGCTTGTGAATTGGCGGGGACATTGTGTGCTTTAATGGGTAGCCTAAGAGTGCGTATTGTTCCATAAAAAACAACCTTTCTAATTTTTTATTTTCAGCGAATGTAAGTACCAACCCGCATTATCGGGCGTGCCGTCCCCGTTGGTGGGGGTAATGTCGGTAAGCTTGCCGTCAGCGCCGACTTCAAGGGTCATAAAAAATCGTTTTGTGACAGTCTGATTGTGCAGAGCGTAGTTGATGTTGATAATGCCGTTGTCCCGTCGGACTATGTTCACAAGGTCGCCGCCCCGCGCCGCTATCTCGTCGAGAGCCGCCCTGCCGCCGCCGTACGCAAGCAAATCCTCCTCGGTGATGTCAACCCCCTCAATGTCGGAAATTTCGCCGTCTTTGTACCTAAACCAGTACAGCTTTCTCGTCTCCTCGGAGCGGGTGCTGTCGGTGTAGCCGACGGTAACATACCCCGTGAAAACGCCGTCCGAGAGGTAGGAAAATTCCTCCGCATTCATAGTATCGAGCTTTTTGGACTTGCCGTTTTTTACCGCGAAATATTCGCCGCTGTTTCGCATAAGCACGTCGCCGTCGGCGGTGAAAAGGCTTATGTCGTCGGTGACTTTTTTCGCGCCGTCCTTGTCGGCGTACCAAAGGGAGAAATTTTCGTCCGTGCCGTAATAGGCGTAAAGGGCGTTTTTGCCGCCGATATTCCCGTAAAACCTCTCCCGAATGAAAGAATTTCCGTCCCCCTCGGCGGCGTCGTAAATCATTTCGCAGAAGTCCTCAAAGTAAGTCTGCTTGACGTTTTCGTCAAAGACATAGTTTCCGCCGTCGTCGTAATCATCGGCGGTTTCAAAAATTTTTCCGTTACGGTACTTTAAAGTTTTATTGCGGTGCGTTGTAAAAATGTACTCGTCAGTCTCATCGACATTATCTAAATTTACGGTAATAATGCCGCACCCCCGCTTGATAATTTCGCCGACCTTTTCGCCGTCAGCCGCCGCCTTGCCGAGGAACTCCCGCGCCCCCTCGTATTCGAGAAATTCATCCTCGGTCAAAATTCTGCCCGTATATTCGTAAGCCCTATCATTCATAGAATAGTACCAATAGGTTTTATGGGTATGCCCCGTGCTGACCTCGCCCTCGGGGTCGTCCTTGTAAAACTCGGTATACCCGTCATACGCGCTTTGCATGGCGGTAAAATCGCCGAACCCGCCGTAAGGGTAAACCTCCTCCCCCTCGGGAACGCCGCCGTACTCGGAAACGGAACTGTTTTCAAGCAGATAATAAACCGAATAACTGCTTGTGGCGTAACCGCCGAACTCCAGCTTAACAAACGCCCTGCCGCAGGAGGTCACAATTTCGGGCGTGCGCCAATAGCCGCTGACAAGGCGTTCAGCCTTGCCGCCGCTTGCGAACCATACTTCGGTATCGCCGATGTTTTCGTAAAGCGCAATAAGCTCGTTTTTGCCGTCCCCGTCAAAGTCCCCGAAAAGGGGAGACTGAATTGCGTACCCCTCTTTATCCCCCGCCGCGTCGGTAATCAGCTTTTCAAGGGCGGCTTGCTCCTCGGGAATTTCCTCCCGTTCCTCGGAAGTTTCGGTTGTAACCGTTGTAGTTGTGTCCGCCGAAGTTTCCGTTTTTGCGGAGGTTGTTTCGCTCGCCGCCGTCTCGGAAACAGTCTCCGAAACCGTATCAAGAGCGGGCGTTTCCTCCCTGCACCCGCAAAGCGAGAGTGAAAGAATTGCCGCTAAAATAAATTTTAATTTGCCCATAACGTCACCCTTTCAGCATTTCAAGAGCCTTTTCAAGGGTTTTGGCGTTCTCCACGTTCGCCGCGTTCACGCCCTTTAACGTCTTTTTCACAAGACTCGTCAGCACCTTGTTTGGTCCAAGCTCGATAAAATTCTCATAGCCCGCCCCCTGCAAAGCCGCCAGCTCCGAGGTGAACCGCACGGGGGAAACAATGTGCGCCGCCAGCCTGTCGGGCATACCGTCAAAATCCGTCTGCAAGCCGCCCAGCAGGTTGGAATAAAATTCCACATTCGGCGTGTTGAATTTTATGTCGGCAATTGCCGGGGCGAATTCCTCCGCCGCAGGCTGCATAAGCTTTGAGTGAAACGCCGAGGAAACCCCCAATTTTACCGCCTTTGCCCCGAGTTCGGAAAACCTTGCCGCCGCCGTTTCCGCCGCCGCCGTTTCCCCCGCGATAACGGTTTGGGCGGTGGAATTGAAGTTTACGGGCACGACATAGCCGTCTATCTCGCCGCAGACCTGTTCAACCTCTTCGGCGGGCTTGCCGATTATGGCGTACATCGCCCCGCCCGATTTTTCGGCGGCTTTCTGCATGGCGGCGGCGCGGGCTTTTATCACCTTAAAGCCGTCCTCGAAAGACAGTACCCCGCTTGCAACCATTGCCGCGTACTCGCCCAAAGAGTGTCCCGCAACCGCGGAAAATTCCACGCCGTTTATCTTCATCGCCTCGAAAGCAACAAGGGAAGTCGCCATTATGGCAGGCTGAGAATATACAGTTTTTGCCAATTCATCCTCCGTGGAATTGTTAATTTTTTCCGCAATATCAAAGCCGACGATTTCGCTGGCTCTTGCGTAAACGTCGATTTGCGGGTATTTTTCGCAAAGTTCCTTACCCATTCCAACGTATTGAGAGCCTTGCCCCGAGAATAAAAATACAGTTTTTGACATAGTAAATTCCTCCAAAAAATTTTTATTTAGAAATTTTATCCGAAAATCGGTTGACAACCGCGCCGAAAAATATTACAATAGTAATATATGGTTTTTGCTGTAAGGCAAAAAATGCCGTTACAATAACTATACCATATTTATTGGAAAATTACAAGGGTTAATTTAAATTAACCGAAAGGTTTTTTGCCGTATTCAAATTTTGGAGGTCTTTGCTTTGTTTGGAATTGAAATTTTGGGAACAGGTTCGTACAGTCCGAGACTTAACGTCACTAACGACGATTTGGCTAAGGTGGTTGAGACAAACGACGAGTGGATTTCCACCCGCACGGGGATAAAGTCCCGTGGCATTGCCGACGGCGAACCCACTTGGAAAATGGGCGGGTCAGCCGCCGCGGAGGCTGTAAAAAACGCGGGCATAGACCCCCTCGATATAGGTCTTATAATCGACACGACCATTACAAGCGACTTCTATACGCCGTCGATGGCGTGCGTGATACAAAGCGAGATAGGCGCGGCAAACGCCGCCGCTTACGACCTTAACGCCGCCTGTTCGGGGTTTGTTTACGGCGTTGACGCGGCAAAGCGTTACCTCCAAACCGAGCCGGATATGAAGTACGTCCTTGTGGTTGCCAACGAAACCCTGTCGCGGATTACCGACTATGCCGACCGCTCAACCTGCATACTTTTCGGCGACGGCGCGGCTGCCGCCGTTATAGGACGTTCCGAAAAGCTTTTCACAAGCTATATCGGCGCGGACGGACGGGGGGCGCACTTCCTTTACGCAAAGTCCCACAAGGTTTTCCACCCGTTCAGGAGCAGCCAAACCGACGACATCGACGGCAGCGAATTCGGCGGCGGAACGACCTTCCTCTTTCAGGACGGAAAAGAGGTCTACAAGTTCGCCACAAAGGCTTTGCCAATGGCGGCGAAAAAGGCGGCGGAAAAAATCGGGCTTGACGTGGGCGAGGTGGACTGGTTCATTCCTCATCAGGCGAATATCCGCATTATCGAGACAGCCGCCAAAAATATCGGCGTTTCAATGGATAAATTTATTGTGAACATCGCGAACCACGGCAATACCTCCAGCGCGTCCATACCTATCGCGCTGCACGAGGCTATTACAGAGGGTATAATAAAGCGGGGCGACAAGTTGTGTCTCGTCGGTTTCGGCGCGGGGCTGACAATGGGCGCGGTTATTCTTGAATATTAATGTTACCCTGTAGGGGCGGGGTTTCCCCGCCCGAGAATATGCGTCTGCGGGACGGGAAACCCGTCCCCTACAAAACGTATATAAACCAATATATATTACAAAGGGTAATTTGGAAATTTTACGAAAAGGAGGGGTAAACCGTGCTTGACGAATATGTTGTTACCGAGCTTTGGGACTTGTTTTGGCTTTACGCCTACAACGCCTTTACCGCTTTTATGCAGAAAAGCGTGGTTTGGCTTATTATACAGGGAGTATTACTGACTTTCTCCTTTTGGGACAAAAACAGCCGCCTTTTCGTGATACTTACCTCAATCGGCGTGTACTCGGTGCACGGCAGCCTTTCCATGCGGATAAACCTGCGGCGGATTGAGCTTGCCGCCAAACGCCAAAGAGAAACGCGGTACAGACAGTACAGGCTTTCGCGGAATTTGCGGCACAGAAATATTACCTATGACGAGATAATTTTCATACCCGAAATAAATAACGATAAGGATATTTTCGGCAAATTATACATCGAGTACTACACAACTAACTTTGAAAGGAATTTTATTTATGGCTAAAACTGCAATAATCACAGGCTCTTCGAGAGGTATCGGCGCGGCGATTGCCCTGCGTTTGGCGCGGGACGGTTTCAATATCGCGCTGAACGACCTTAACGAGGGTATGTTTGAAAACAACGATATAAAGGAAAAAATTACCGGCCTCGGGGTCGAGGCGGAAATATTCTGCGCGGACGTTTCCAACTATTCCCAGTGCGAGGCAATGGTAAAAGCCGTCAAGGAGCGTTTCGGCACGATTGACGTGCTCATCAACAACGCGGGGATTACCCGTGACGGGCTTATGGCGAGAATGTCCGAGGAGCAGTACGACAGCGTTATCGCGGTAAATCAGAAAAGCGTTTTCAATATGATGAAACTGGCGGGAAACGTTATGATACGGCAAAAACAGGGAAAAATTGTCAATCTTGCCTCTGTGGCGGGACTTTACGGCAACCCGGGGCAGATGAACTATTCCGCCTCGAAAGCCGCCATAATCGGCATGACGAAAACCGCCGCAAAGGAGCTTGGCTCGCGGAACATCAACGTGAACGCCGTCGCGCCGGGATTTATCAGCACCCCCATGACCGACAAGCTCACCGAGGAGCAAAAGGCGAAAATGCTGGAGGCTATCGCCATGAAACGCTACGGCACGGTTGAGGAAATCGCGGGGGTGGTGTCTTTCCTCTGCTCGGCGGACGCGTCCTATGTTACGGGGCAGACCATTGAAATTTCGGGCGGTCTGTCAATGTGACGGCGGTGCGGGAAAACCGTACCCCAAAAAATTATTAATAATTTGTAAATTGAAAGGGATAAATATATGAAAAGAGTTGTTATAACGGGAATGGGCGTGGTTTCCCCCGTGGGAAACAGCCTTGACGAGCTGTGGGAAAGCCTTAAAGCGGGCAGACACGGTTTCGGCTACATCAACGATATTACGGGCGATGATTTCGACGTGAAAATCGCCGCCCGGGTAAAGGATTTCTCCCCCGAAAAATACGTGGAGAAAAAGGAAACCCGCCGCATGGACAGGTTCACCCAGTTCGCGGTGAACGCCGCTCTCGACGCGCTGGCGGACAGCGGTTCGGACTTTAAAGACCTTGACCCGTTCCGGGCGGGGGTTATTTTCGGCGTGGGCATAGGCGGACTTAACCTTACCCTTTCCGAGCACGAAAAGTTCCTGGAAAAGGGCGCGGACAGGATTTCCGTTTTCTATGTGCCGATGATGATTGGCAATATGGCGGCGGGTACGATTTCCATGCGCACGGGCTTTAAGGGGGACAATTTCTGCTCCACAACGGCTTGCGCGTCCTCGGCGCACGCTGTCGGCGAGGCGTTCCGCAAAATCAAGGACGGCTACCTCGACGTGTGCATTGCGGGCGGCTCGGAGTCCTGCGTGGGGACTTTCGCGCTGGGCGGTTTCAACAACATGAAAGCCCTGACCCGTTCCGACGATTTGGACAGGTGCTCCATACCTTTCGACGGCGAGAGAAACGGCTTTGTACTTGGCGAGGGCTGCGGCGCGCTTATTCTTGAAGAGCTTGAGCACGCAAAGGCAAGGGGCGCGAAGATTTACGCCGAAATAGCGGGGTACGGCGCGACCTGCGACGCGTACCATATGACATCACCCTCACCCGAGGGAGACGCGGCGGCGCGGGGCATGATAAACGCCTTTACCGAGGCGGGACTTAAAGCGGAGGACATCGACTACATCAACGCTCACGGCACGTCCACGGGTCTTAACGACAAGTACGAAACAAAGGCTATAAAGAAAGCTTTGGGGGAGGAAACTGCCAAAAAAGTGGCAATAAATTCCACAAAGTCTATGACGGGTCATCTTCTCGGCGCGGCGGGGGCGGTTGAGGCAATCGTTACCGCGCTTTCGGTAAAGAACGGCTATGTACACAAAACGCTGGGATATAAAGTCCCCGACCCCGAGTGCGACCTTGACTACTGCACCGAGGGGGGACGGGATATGCCCGTAAACGCCGCGCTGTCCAACAGTCTCGGCTTTGGCGGACACAACGCCACACTTTGCATAATCAAATATAAGGAGTAAAATTATGGTAAAAATCGAATTTATACAACAGCTTGCGGAACTTGTCAAGGAAAAGGAACTGGAGGAAATCACCGTTTCGGACGGCGAGGAAACGGTTACGGTCAAGGGGAGAAGATGCCCCCCGCCGCCCCCGCCTATGGGTGCGCCAATGCCACCAATGGGTATGCCTTTGGCGCAGACCCCTGTTACACCCGTTCAGACGGCGCAGGGGGAAAGTCCCGCCGTTTCGGGAAATATCGTGAAAGCCCCTTTGGTGGGAACTTTCTACGCCGCCTCCGCCCCCGACAAGCCGCCTTTCGTAACCGTGGGCAAACGGGTGAAAAAGGGCGACGTGCTGATGATAATAGAGTCCATGAAACTTATGAACGAGGTACAGAGCGACTTTGACGGCGTTGTTGAGGAGATACTCGTAAACAACGGTCAGGCGGTTGAATACGACCAGCCGATAATGATAATAAAGTAGGGGGACGTACTTATGTCTTTAATGAATAAAGAACAGATTATGGAAATAATTCCCCACCGCGACCCGTTTCTGCTGATAGATACTATCGAGGAAATGGAAGTGGGCAAGCGTGTGGTTGCCACAAAGCATATGAACGAGGACGAGTTTTGGTTTAAGGGACATTTTCCCAACTACCCCGTCGTCCCCGGGGTGCTTATGCTGGAGATGTGCGCTCAGGCGGGAGCGGTGGCAATGCTTGCCATGCCCGAAAACAAGGGCAAAATAGGCTTTTTCGGCGGGGTAAAAGAGGCGAAATTCCGCCGTCAGGTAGTGCCGGGGGACACTCTCCGTATTGAGGTTGAAATCATCAAGATAAAAGGTCCCGTGGGCGTTGGGAAAGCTCTCGCCACGGTGAACGGAGAAAAAGCCGTTTCGGCGGAAATTTCTTTTGCAATAAAGTAATTATTAATTAACTTCCGAAAGGATTTTATAGCTATGTTTAAAAAGGTACTTATCGCCAACAGGGGCGAAATAGCCGTAAGGGTAATCAGAGCCTGCCGCGAGCTGGGTCTGAAAACGGTGGCGGTTTTTTCCGCGGCGGACAGAACCGCTCTCCACGCTCAAATTGCCGACGAGGCGGTATGTATAGGCGGCGCGGCAACCAAGGACAGCTACCTTAACGAAAAGGCGATTATCGCCGCCTGTGAAATAACCGGCGCGGACGCGGTGCACCCGGGTTTCGGCTTTCTTTCCGAGAACGCCGCTTTCGCCCGCAACTGCCGCAAGTGCGGTATAACCTTTATCGGACCGTCCCCCGAATCTATCGAAATGCTGGGGGACAAAGCCGCCGCCAAAGCCGCAATGAAAAAGGCGGGCGTGCCCGTTATTCCCGGCAGCGACGGGGCGGTTAAGTCTGTGGAAGAGGCGAAAAAGCTGGCGGAGGAAATCGGTTTTCCACTAATGGTAAAAGCCTCCGCAGGGGGCGGCGGTCGGGGCATACGCCTTGTGGAGCGTATGGAGGACTTAGTCCCCCGCATAGAAGAGGCAAAGCAGGAGGCGTTGAATTATTTCGGCGACGACAGCATATATATGGAGAAATTTATCGTCAACCCCAAGCATATAGAAATCCAGATTTTGGCTGATACCCACGGCAATGTGGTGCACCTGGGGGAGCGTGACTGCTCGATGCAGCGGCGCAACCAAAAGGTGCTGGAGGAAAGCCCCTCGGTTATCATGACCCCGCCCCTGCGGCAGCGTATGGGTATGGCGGCGGTTGCGGCGGCAAAGGTATGCGGCTATTACAATGCCGGTACTATCGAGTTTTTGGTGGACAGCGAGTGCAATTTCTATTTTATGGAAATGAATACCCGTATTCAAGTCGAGCACCCCATTACCGAGTTTGTCACGGGGGTAGACCTTGTTAAGGCGCAGCTTAAAATCGCGGCGGGGAAAGAGCTGCCCTACTCTCAGGAGGACATACGGGTAACGGGACACTCAATCGAGTGCCGCATAAACGCCGAGAACCCCGAAAAGGGTTTCCGCCCCTGCCCCGGTAAGATAAACGCAATGCTGGTGCCGGGCGGTCCGGGAGTGCGGATAGACAGCGCGGCGTACCAAGGGTACACCATACCGCCCTACTATGACAGCATGATTGCCAAGCTTATTGTGTACGCCCCAACCCGCGAAGAGGCTATCGCCAAAATGAAGTGGGCGCTTGCGGAATTTATTGTCGAGGGCGTGGATACGAATATAGATTTTCAGCTGTCGCTGATAAGAGACCCCGTTTTCGAGTCGGGGAAGTACGACATAGGCTATTTGGAAAGAAGGCAAGGGTAACGCCGTGGAGGATTTACGGGTATCGTCTAAGGAAAAATGTCCGCTGTGCGGGGGAGACGTGATGTTGGGGGAGTGCGCCTCCTGCGGGTACGCGCCCCCGAATACGGAGGAAATTTCCGCGGTGTACGACCTTGACCCGAGCAACGTTGTTTTCGGCGAGGCGGCTTTCGAGGAGGACGGCGACGATATTCCCTCCATAGAAGTTCCCGACGCGGCGGCATTGCCCACGCTTGAACAGCAGAGACAGGCGGCGAAACTGAAAAAGGCTCGGGAAAGAGCGGCGGAGCAGGCGGCGAAAAATTCTCCCCCAACGCTGAATACGGCAAATACGGCGTTTGTACCGTACACAAAGCCCGTATACGGCAACCCAGACCCCGCCGCAAAACCCAATGAACTGCCCACAAGGTTTGTAAAAGCCGTGTCGGATTTCGTTTGGCATCATTGGTGGAAATTTCTGCTGGTTGCGGCAGTTCCCACGTTGGGGTACGGTTTCGCGCTGTTCTACTTCGTGATAAACAGCGACAAAGACCGCAAAAAAAGCGAGATTTTTCTCGCGGCGGCAATGGTTGCGCTGACGTTGATTTTGCAGTTCGCGGGCTGGGACCCCACGGGGCTCGATACGATATTGCAGCATATTATTATGTGGTTTTTGAAAGACGACTACACTTACTGAAAGAGGTGATAAAATGGCGGCAAAAAGATGTCCCCTGTGCGGGGGGAGCGTTAAGGACAATTACTGCGACAGCTGCGGCTACACAATTCCCGACGAGGAGGACATAAGCGCGCTCTACAATTACGACCCCTCGGACTACCCGCAGGAAGAGCCTGCCATTCGGGAGATCACCCCAAAGCACATCACCGAGGAAATTTACCCCAACCGTCCCGAGCCGCCCAAATTCGAGGTGCGGGAAAACAGGGCGGAAACGAAAAACAATTCCCCCTATGCCAACCCTTACGCGGGGCAGGACAACGGCTTAAACGGCGGCGCGAACCCGTACCAAAACAATACCCCAAATCAGGGAAGTCCGTCGCCTTACGCAAACAACAACCCGCCCCAAAATCAAAACAACAATCAGAACCCGTACGCAAACGGCAATTTCAAGCCCTACGCAAACCCCAACCAAAGCAAGCCTGCGGGCGGTTTTTGGGACTTTATCAAAAATAATATTGTTTTCGCGATTATTACCTTGATTTTCCCGTGGTATGGAATTATTTGGCTGATTACAAGCTCTAAAAACGCGGACAAATCACATATACCGTTCATAATTATTTTAATGGTACTCGGCTTTATTCTGCCGCCGTAACGCTGTAAAAAATCAATTTTCTATCTTCTGAAAGGAGCTAACAAAAAATGGGTCTGGAGGACTTATTCAATGTGGTGAAAACGCGGCTCAACGCGGCTGAAAATGGCGGCGGCGGGGAAAGTCCCGACAGAGAGGACACCGCCGTAAAAGTACCGAAAAATATGCTTTTCAAATGCCCCCGCTGCTTGAATGTGATTATGACGGAGGAGCTGGAAAAAAATCTCAAGGTCTGCCCCGAATGCGGCTACCACGCGAGAATTTCCGCCCCCGAGAGAATAAAACTTATCGCCGACAAGGACAGCTTTAGGGAGTTCGACGAAAATATGGTGAGCGAGAACCCCATAGATTTCCCCGACTACGAGGCTAAGCAGCAGGCTTTGCGGAACAGCACGGGGTTAAAGGACGCGGTGATTACCGGCGAGTGCACAATCCGCGGCGAGCGGTGCGTTATGGGGGTAATGGATTCCCGCTATATGATGGCGTCCATGGGCAGCGTTGTGGGGGAGAAAATCACCCGCGCCTTTGAGTTTGCCACGGAAAACAATCTCCCGGTGATAATGTTCACCGCCTCGGGGGGCGCGCGTATGCACGAGGGTATAATTTCCCTTATGCAAATGGCGAAAACAAGCGGCGCAGTCGCCCGTCACAGCGACGCGGGGCTGCTGTACATAACGGTGATGACAGACCCAACCACGGGCGGCGTTACGGCGTCTTTCGCCTCTTTGGGGGACATTATTATCGCCGAGCCGAAAGTCCTTATAGGCTTTGCGGGGCGGCGGGTTATCGAGGGTACCATAAAGCAAAGGCTGCCCGACGATTTTCAGTCCGCGGAATTTATGCTGGAGCACGGCTTTGCGGATATGATTGTTGAGAGAAAGTCAATGCGGCGGACTATCGCCCATATTCTCAAACTGCACAAAACGGGAGGCGTCTGCAATGGAAAAAATTAACAAGCTCACCCCATATGAACGGCTTGAAGTCGTCCGCCACAATGGCAGACCCACCGTCAGGGACTATATACCGCTTATTTTCGACGAGTTTATCGAAATGCACGGCGACCGCTGTTTCGGCGACGATAAGGCGATTATGGGGGGCATAGGCTCGATAAACGGCGTGCCCGTTACCGTCATCGCCCAAGTCAAGGGCAGAAACCTCAACGAAAACAAGGAAAGCAACTTCGCCATGCCCCACCCCGAGGGCTACAGAAAGGCTCTGCGGCTTGCGAGACAGGCGGAGAAGTTCCACAGACCCGTGATATGCTTTATAGACACCCCCGGGGCGTTCTGCGGCGTCGAGGCGGAAAAACGGGGTCAGGGCGAGGCTATCGCGAAAAATATTATGGAGTTTATGCGGCTGCGTACACCGATAATCAGCGTGGTTCTGGGCGAGGCGGGCAGCGGCGGCGCGCTTGCTTTGGGAGTGTGCGACGAGCTGGCGATTTTGGAGAACGCGTCTTACACGGTAATTTCTCCCAGAGGGTTCGCATCCATTCTTTGGAAGGACGGCAGCAAGGAGAAAGAGGCGTGCAACATAATGCGCGTAACCGCCGAAGATATGGTGGAATTAGCGGTCGCGGAGAAGATAATCGAAGAGCCTTTGGGGGGCGCGCATAACGATGTTGGGCAAACCGCCGAAAATATCGCTGAATTTTTGTTAAAAACGCTGAATAAAAAAATGAAAATAGATATTGACGTTTTGCTAAATGAACGTTATACTAAATTTAGAAAAATCGGTAAGTTCACAGAGGAATAAATTTCCAACGGAATTTCGCCGTTTGAGGTCAGTTTATAAGGGCGGTTTTATGTCCTTATACCATAAAAAAATTTATGAACGGAGGCAAAAACAATGGTATTTGATAAGGTAAAGGAAATTATCGTTGAGCAGCTTGACGTTGAAACCGACAAGGTTACAACAAACGCCAATATCCAGGACGATTTGGGCGCGGACTCTCTCGACGTAGTTGACCTTGTAATGAGCCTTGAGGAGGAGTTCGACGTTGAAATTCCCGACGAGGCAGTTGAGGGCATCAAAACTGTGGGCGATATAGTTAAGTATATCGAGGATAATCAGTAAGGTGTTCATACTGATTTGCTCCTAAAAGCGTATGCAAAAAATCTGCGTAAAAACCATATATGCAAGTTTTTGCTTGATTTTTTGTACGCTTTTTAGTCGCAAATCAGTAAACAAGTAAAAATACGCCGCAGAAAATTGTTTAATCTGCGGCTATTTTTTCAATTAAATTAATAATTAATAATTATTTTATGCAATTACATTTGACGCAATTTGCAGGCAACGGGTTTCCCGTCCCGCCCATATAAAATAAAAAGGTTGGAAATTGCCGCGGTTTGCAGAATAAATTTGAGACAGCAAATTCTATCCTCTAACCTCTGATTTCTAACCTCTAAGAGGAGGTTTTTAAAATGCGCGAAATAAACGTAACCGAAATAGAAAACACAGTCAAAGACCTATGTATTCGGGCGAACCGCTTTCTGCCGAAATCGCTGGCGGACTGCATTTCGTGTGCGGAGAAAAAAGAAAAATCCCCAACGGGGCGGGAGGTGCTCTCCGACCTTGTGCGGAATTTGCAAGCCGCCGAAACCGAAAACCTCGCCATCTGTCAGGACACGGGCATGGCGGTGATTTTCCTCGACGTGGGGCAGGAAGTCCACTTCGTGGGGGGAAGTCTCGCGGAGGCGATAAACAAAGGCGTGGCGCGGGGGTACACCGAGGGGTATCTGCGCTGCTCAATAGTCGCAGACCCCCTGGAGCGGGTCAACACCGGGGACAACACCCCCGCCGTGGTTCACACCCGTATCGTGGACGGCGATAAGGTGGACATTTCCGTTTGCCCAAAAGGTTTCGGCAGCGAGAATATGTCGGCGGTGAAGATGTTCACGCCCTCGGCGAGTATCGAGGATATTGAAAATTTCGCGGTTGAAACAGCGTCCAAAGCGGGCAGCAACCCGTGCCCCCCAATGGTGATAGGAGTGGGGCTGGGGGGCGATTTCGAGTACTGCGCCTACCTTGCCAAAAAGGCGCTGTGCAGGGACGTTGCCGTGAAAAATCCGAAAAAGCTTTACGCCGATATGGAGGCGCGTATTCTCGAAAAAATCAACCGCTTGGGCATTGGTCCCCAGGGTTTCGGGGGGACTGTCACGGCTTTGTCCGTTGCCATAGAGCAAGCCCCCACACACATAGCGGGGCTGCCTGCGGCGGTGAATATCGGGTGTCATGTTACGAGGCACGCACATGCGGTACTCTGACTGACGGCTGTTATGGGGCGGGAAAACCGTCCCATAAAATTTTTCGGATAGATATTGACAAATAATATTATATACTGTATAATATATGTGAGGCAAGAATTCCTTACCTCTTGACGGCAGAAAGCGAAAATTGAAAATCAGACTTTCAAAAAGTGTAAGGCAGACTTTCAAAAAATGTAAGGCAGACTTTCAAAATTTGAAAGAAATTAATATAGATAATAATATAGAAAATATATCGTCCGAAACGGACGACGAGAGATTTTTCGTTGAACGGAAAAAAGGCGGACAAATAATATCTATCTTCCGAAAGGGGTATTTGTTATGATTTTTTTGTACGTATTGTGCTATACCGCGGCGTTTGGGCTGCTTATCGCGGACGTTTTCGACAAGCTGCCCATAGAAAACGGTTTCGGCAGATTTATCGGTATGACGGTTCTTCCCCACACCGTTGCGCTTGCTTGGCTTATGAGCGGCAGGGGCGTACCCGCGGCGGTCATAGTCCTGTTCTGCATAATTTCGGCGGAATTTATGCTGAGGCTGGCAATAAAGCCGTACCGAAAAAAGAAAAGCGAGCTTGTAACGGTACGCATAAGGGCGATGTACGGCGGGAAAATTCTGCTGAAGTGGACGGCGGTTTCTCTCGTTTTTCAGACGGTTTTCTACATACTTGCCGTATCAAACAATTTTTGGGAAATCCCCAAAAACATATGGATTTGGGACGCGGTTGCGGCGGGACTTATCGTTTTCGGGTACGGCTTTAACGGCATTGCCCGCATTATGGTTTTGTGCAGACGGCTGGGCGTGGTCAAGCGGGTGCTGGCGTTTTTCCTGCTGCCCGTGCCGATTGTGAATATTTTCGCTTTGGTGGGACTTTACAAGTCCGCCAAAGCCGAGTACGACTATGAAACCACCCGCGCCGCCTGCGACAGCCAACGTGTCGAAACTCAAGTCTGCGCCACGAAGTACCCCATTTTAATGGTGCACGGCATGGGTTTCCGGGACTGGAAATATTTCAACTACTGGGGCAGAATTCCCAAAGAGCTAATCAAAAACGGCGCGAAAATTTACTACGGGCATCAGGAGGCGTGCGCCACGGTGGAGACAAATTCTCACCTTATACGGCAGAAAATCCTCGAAATTATCGAGGAAACGGGCTGCGAAAAGGTGAACATCATCGCCCACTCAAAGGGCGGTTTGGATTCGCGGTACGCCATTTCGATTTTGGGCATGGAGGACTATGTGGCAACCCTCACCACGGTGGGTACGCCTCATCACGGCTCGCAGGTTACCGATTTGGCGAATAAGCTCCCCGACAGTTTTTACCGCAAGGTTGCGGATTTTATGGACAGGCGTTTCCGCGGTTTCGGGGACAGCAGCCCCGATTTTTACACACTTTGCCACCAGTTCAACACCGACTATGCCGAGAAGTTTAATATGGAAGTTCTCGATTCCGAAAAGGTTTATTATCAGAGTTACGCCTCGGTGATGAGGTTTCCGTTCAGCTTTAACCTGCTGGGTTTTACGCACCTGCTTTTAAGCGGCTACGGCAGGAACGACGGGCTTGTTACGGAGGAGTCCGCCAAGTGGGGGAAATTCAAAGGCGTTTTCGAGACGAGGTACGTCAGGGGGATTTCCCACGGCGATACCATTGATTTGAAACGGGAGGATTACAAAGGGTTCGACCCGAGGGAGGAGTATGTTAAAATTGTTGCCGAATTAAAAGATATGGGGTATTGAACAGTTGACAGTGTACAGTTTACAGTTGACAGTTTTTGCGTGGCGGAAATGAATTTTTTAAAAGCGGTTGACAAAGTACATATTATAATATATACTTTTATAAGAGGTGATTTTTATGCAGACCGCGAAATTATTTTTAAACGGCGGAAGTCAAGCCGTGCGCCTGCCGAAGGAGTTTCGTTTCGGCGGGAACGAGGTTTACGCGCAGAAAGTCGGCGAGACGGTAATACTCGTCCCGAAAGACAAAGCATGGGAAACCTTTATCGAGGGGATAAACGGCTTTACCGAGGATTACTTTGAGGCGGTGGAAACAAGGCGCGGAGAGGAATTTCAAACGGAAAGGGAAACGCTATGAAATATATGCTTGACACAAATATGTGCATATACGCTCAAAAGCGAGTACCGAGCGTTATCGGGAAGATACGGGAAAATTACAGGGACGGCATTGCCGTTTCCTCCGTTACCCTCGCGGAGCTTGAATACGGCGTGCAGGCAAGCGCGAACCCGGAGCGGAACACGGTTGCCCTGCTTAAATTTCTCGCCGTGGCTGAGGTGCTGCCTTTTGACGGCAAAGCTGCCGCCGAGTACGGAAAAATACGCGCCGACCTGCGGAAAAAGGGTACGCCCATAGGCGAGCTTGATATGCTTATAGCCGCCCACGCAAGGGCGGAAAAGCTAATCATCGTAACCCACAACACCCGCGAATTTAAGCGGGTTGAGGGTTTGTCTCTTGAGGATTGGTATTAAATTTTTGTAGGGCGGGGGCGTGCCAATACAGGCTCTGCTCCCGCCTTTATTGTACGTAACCTCGGGACGGGAAACCCGTCCCCTACAAAAATATTACAATAAAAATTAATTTCTATAACTAAACACTTGAAAAATTCACATAAAAATGTTATAATAAAAAATTACATTAATCGAAAGGAATAAAAGAAATGAGTACAATAGAAAAATTCGACAGCCGCGTTATGCACACCTACGGGCGCTACCCTCTTGTTTTGGAGCACGGCGAGGGGCGTTCCGCTTTCGGCGAGGACGGCAGGGAGTATATCGACTTCGGCAGCGGCATCGGCACAAACTCTCTCGGCTACTGCGATGAGGACTGGGCTGACGCGGTATGTGCGCAGGCTCGGGCGGTGCAGCATACCTCCAACTACTACTACACCAAAATTCAGGCGGACTTCGCCGACAAGCTCGCCGGGGTCACGGGGTACGGCAAAATGTTTTTCGGCAACAGCGGCGCGGAGGCTAACGAGTGCGCCGTAAAAATCGCCCGCAAATACTCTTTTGACAAGTACGGAAAAGAGGCGAAAAGGTACAACATAATTACCCTGAAAAACAGTTTCCACGGCAGAACGCTGGCTACCCTTTCCGCCACGGGGCAGGACGTTTTTCACAACTACTTTTTCCCGTTCCTCGAGGGCTTTATCAACGCCGAGGCGAATAATACCGCCGACCTGCGGAATAAAATAGATGATACGGTGTGCGCGGTGATGATTGAATTCGTGCAGGGCGAGGGGGGCGTAAATCCCCTTGACAAGGCTTTTGTGGAGGACGTTTTCAAGCTCTGCGCCGAAAGGGATATTTTGGTAATCGCCGACGAGGTTCAGACGGGCGCGGGCAGAACGGGGACGTTTCTCACTTCGGAGCAGTACGGCGTAAAGCCGAATATTACCACCCTTGCCAAAGGCGTGGCGGGGGGCGTGCCTATCGGGGTGTGCCTTGCGGACGAAAAGTGCGGGGACGTGCTTGTTAAGGGCACTCACGGCTCTACTTTCGGGGGAAATCCCCTCGCCTGCGCGGGGGGACTTGCGGTGGTGAGCAAGGTGGGTACGGCGGAATTTTTGGGGGAAGTCCGCGAAAAGGGCGAGTACTTCCGCAAAAAGCTGACGGCGATACCCGAGGTCGAGGGCGTGGACGGTTTGGGGCTTATGCTTGGGGTGCGCCTTAAAACCAAAGCCGCGGGGGACGTGTGTGCAAAATGCTTTGAAAACGGTCTGCTGACTTTGACGGCTAAGGAAAAGCTGAGACTTCTGCCGCCGCTTAACATAACCTATGACGAAATCGACAGGGGAATGGAAATTTTAGGGAGGGTACTTGAATGATTTACTATGAAAAATACGGCGACAGCTCAAGCCCCGTGATAATCATGCTGCACGGCACTAATTTTGTCCACTGCTTTTCAAAACAGTGCGACAAGCTTTCCAAAGATTACCGTATAATCGTCCCCCACATTCCCGGGTTCGGCAGGAACGCGGACGTGACTTTTTCGGTACGTCTCGCAGTTGAGCAGGTTGCCGAGCTTGCGGCAAGTTTCGGGAAAAAGGTTACGCTGATAGGGTTTTCCTTGGGGGCGCAGCTTTGCCTGCCGCTTATCTGCCGGCATGAGGAGCTTTTTAACGGGGCAATGTTCATAAGTCCTTGGCTGATAAAAGACACCGCCGAAATCGAAAAGATGATGAAACAGTGGTCGGACAACGAAAAGTCCATGCGGAACGGGCATATCGCGGGACTGAACAGCCTTACGGCGGGGCTTGACAAAACCGAGCGGCAGGAACACAACGAGTTCTGCAAAACCGTGACAATGAAGTCCATACTCGCCTCAATCGACAACGGCATTCTGCTGGCGGACTATCCGCAGTACGCAGAGGTAAAAATTCCCATTATGTCAATATGCGGCATAAAAGAGCCAACCGACACGAGAAAGTCCGTACGCGCTTTGGCGCAGCAAAATCAGCGGTGCACCTACGATATGTGGGACGGGGCGGGGCATAACATTCCCGTAAAATTCGCGGCGAGGTTAAACAAGACTGTTGCCGAGTTTGAGGAGAAAATTTTGAACGGGTAACATTACAATTGGTTAAATATGTAATTAATTTAAATGTAGGGCGGGGGCTCTGCTCCCGCCTTTCCAACACGTTCGATGCGATAAGGCGGGAGCAAAGCCTGTATTGGCACGCCCCCTGCCCTACATCATATTACAAATTGTTTAAAATAATAAAAATATACCGAAAGGAAATGATGAAAATGAAACACTTGCTTAAAATGCTTGACCTGTCAAAAGAGGAAATTATTGACATTCTCAACCTTGCCGACCAGCTTAAATACGAGTTAAAGCACGGCATACCCCACCCGCGTTTGCAGGGGAAATCACTTGGAATGATTTTCCAAAAAGCCTCAACCCGCACCCGGGTTTCTTTCGAGACGGGTATGTACCAGCTTGGGGGAAACCCCCTGTTCCTGTCCTCGGCGGACTTGCAGATAGGCAGGGGCGAGCCTGTGCAGGACACGGCGCGGGTACTGTCCCGCTATTTGGACGGCATTATGATACGCACATTCGAGCAGAAAGAGGTTGAGGATTTGGCGGAGTACGGCTCGATACCCATAATAAACGGCTTGACGGACTTCTGTCACCCCTGCCAAATTTTGGCGGACTTGATGACAATCCGCGAGTACAAGGGGCAGTTTGACGGCTTGAAAATGTGCTTTATCGGCGACGGCAACAATATGGCGAACTCCCTTATCGTGGGCTGTTTAAAGGTGGGAATGGCGGTTTCCGTGGCTTGCCCCGAGGGCTATCACCCCGACAAAAGGGTGCTGGACTTCGCAAAGGATTTTGACTGCTTTGAGCTGACTGACAGTCCCGCAAAAGCCGCCGAGAACGCCGACGTGGTAATTACCGACGTGTGGGCTTCAATGGGTCAGGAGGGCGAGGCGGAGAAACGCCGCATAGCGTTCAAGGGCTATCAGGTCAACGACGGGATTATGGCGGCGGCTAAGCCGGACGCAATGGTACAGCACTGTCTCCCCGCCCACCGGGAGGAGGAGATTACCGAAAAGGTTTTCGAGGCGCACGCCGACGAGATTTTCGACGAGGCGGAAAACCGTTTGCACGCGCAGAAAGCGGTAATGGTAAAGCTGATGTCATAAATTGTCAAAATATGGATTTGGAGGGAATTTATTATGGGTTACAATCATGAAAGAATAAAGAGCAACGCAAGGCTGTTCTATCAAAACAACAAGGGCAACTCCATTGTTGCTGTAATTATTTTGCTGGGGGTTTCTTTCGGCGCGTCCTACATTTTAACAAGGGTTATCGTTGTAGTGGGAATGTTGGCAGGAATTACCACGGGGGCGGCTGCCGCGAGGAGCTTTGAGGCAGGAATAGATATAACTTTCATTTTTATGCACCTGTTTCTCGGCGCGTCAAGCATTGCCGCTGTACTGGCGTTAAGCCCCATGCACATCGGCTTTTACGGGTGGTACAGAAACAGCATATACCGCAGTGTGCCCTATGGTGAGATATTTTCCTACTATAAACAGGGTCGCTTTTGGAGCAGTGTTTTCACGGGCTTTCTTATGCAATTGTACGTATTTTTGTGGTCTATGCTGTTTATCATACCTGGGCTGATTAAGTCCTACAGCTACTCCCAGACCTTCTTTATTAAGGCGGAAAACCCGAATATCCCCGCAGGCAGGGCGATTGAGCTAAGCAAGCTGATGATGGACGGTCACAAGTGGGACTTGTTTTATCTGCACCTAAGCTTTCTCGGGTGGAGCTTGCTTTCCGCACTTACGCTGAATATTCTCGGCATTGTGTACGTTTTCCCATACTACTACGCGGCGCTGGCGTTCGCCTATGATGAAATCAAGGCTGACGCGGCGGCGAGAGGGGTTATCGACATAAACGAAATCATGCAAGCCGATATGAATATGTAATTTTTTGCCTCTTTCCTGTTTTTGGTAAGAGGCAAAAATTTACAATTAATAATTGTTAATTATTAATTAAATTTGGGAAAATTTTCATTAACAAACAAAATTTGTCATTAACAAGTTGTATTTGATTTGTATAAATATTCCAAAAAGTATAAAAGTTGACAATTGTGCAAAGTGCTGAAATTTTGACTTTTTTTTGGCAAAAATATGTAAAATCAAAGAGTTTTTTGTACATTTTATGTAAAATTAATAGAATATCTTCAAAAAATTTTACAGACTTTGTGAGATTTATTTTCTGTTCCGCTTGATTTTTTTTTCAAAATGTTGTATACTTATGATTGAATAAATATCCGCTTAGAAACTTATATTAAATATGTATGACTTTTGCGGCAGTTTCCCGCGGAAAGGATTGATTTTTTATGGGACTTTTTGACAGTTCTGCCCACAACCTCGCCGAACAGGCTTTGGACGCGGTTTGGTACAAACAAAGGGTCATAAACCACAACATCAATAATGTGGACACCCCCGACTATAAGGCGAAAACCGTGGAGTTTAAGCTCCTTTTGGACGAAAAGTGCAAGTGCAAGTACCACGACGGCATTAACCACGACGTGTGCAATCACACCGCCCAGGTGCGGGAGGCTAACCTTATGAACGGCGGCAATACCCCCCAGCTGTCGGTTATTACAACGTATGAGACAAACACCAACCAAATTTTGGACGGCAACAACGTCGACATGGAAAAGGAGCAGACCGCTTTGGCGGACGCCCAGTACCAGTACGGCGCGCTTATGGATTACCTTAACAACAACTACGCCATGATACGCAAGGCGGTTTCAAAAGGATAAATAAGTGAAAGGAGGACGTGTTCCCGTGAGGAATACGGCGGTTGATATGGCTTTTATAAATTCTCTCGATATGGCAGCGGGCGCGCTTTCGGCGCAGAGGCTCAGGATAGATATTGATTTGCAGAACATCAATCATCAGGAGGATTACAACACCGAACCCGGCGGCGACCCGTACTGCCGTCAGTTGGTGGTGTTCTCGGAGAAAAAGCAGTTCAGCGAGGTGCTGGACAAATACGCCGAAATGGCGAATATGAAACGTACCAAAAAGTATGACAGGGGTACGTATTACCTCGCCCATGCCAATAAGTACAGAGACGCGGGCGTTATGGTGGCTGAGGTTATCGACGACGACGCGCCCTTCGTGCCCGTTTACGACCCGACAAACCCCCTTGCGGACGAGGACGGCTACATCTACAAAAGCAACGTCGACAACGCAAAGGAGCAGATGGATTTGATTGCGGCGGAGCGTTCCTACGAGGCTAACGTTTCGGCGTACAGAGCGGTGCAGTCCATGCTTTCAAAGGCTATGACGCTTACCGGAAAATAATGGCAGTTAAATAATTCCAATAAATTACATATAAAGGAGTAAAATTATCATGTTTATAGTTCCTATAAGCAGCACGATCACCCCCGTGGAGTCGCTTTTCGGCAATACGGCGGCGGCTGAAAACGCAGGCAATGACGATACCCCTAAATTTTCGGACGTTTTCAAGGAAATCTTTCAAGAGGTGCAGGACACGCAGACAACCGTGCAGGAGGACGTTGTTAAGCTCACGCTGGGCGAAATCGACGACCTGCATACCATTTACAACAATATGACAAAGGCGTCGGTGGCGATCGACACGTTCGTGGCGGTCAAGGACGCGGCTGTAAACGCTTACAATTCAATTCTCCAGATCACGATGTAATTTCTGAGCAAATTAATTAAGGAAGGGAATATACGGATAATGAATGAGAGAGTTGAAAAGGTCGTAAAGTCCGTAAAAACGACCTGGGAGTCGCAGGACAGAAAGCACCGTATCGTTTATATCGGTCTTGCCGCCTCGATACTGGTTATAATTATCGCGGCGATTATAATTGCGGCAAATCTTAACAAAAAAGAGTACATAACCATATATCAGGGGCTGGAAAATACCGAGGCTGCGGAAATGGTCACTCTGATAAAGGATATGAACTACGACGTGCGGCTTATAAACGGCACGGATATTGCCGTTGTCAGCGGTACGGAGAACGACATTATCATGCAGCTGGCTTTGCAGGAGTACCCAAAAAGCGGCACGAACTACGCCCTCTCCACGGGGGAGACGGGTATGTTCACCACCGAGTCGGAGCGGGAGCTTTACGAGCAGATAGACGTGCAGAACCGTTTGGAGGCTCAGCTTAAAAAAATGCCCCAGGTTTCCGCCGC
Organism: Ruminococcus sp.; assembly: GCA_023665505.1. GTDB lineage: Bacteria > Bacillota > Clostridia > Oscillospirales > Ruminococcaceae > RGIG8773. The sequence goes on along the minus strand of JAMPDU010000002.1, from coordinate 39,583 downwards.
GGAGGTAAATATTTCCATACCAAAGCACAAGAACACCGTTGTTTCCGCGCTGCGGGAGTACCCAACCGCCTCGGTAATGCTTACGCTGGACGGTATTGAAAAGCTTTCAAACAGCCAGATAACGGGTATTAAAAACCTTGTGAAGATGACGGTTACGGGTCTTACGGACGATAATGTGGAAATTATTGACAATTACGGCATACCCCAAATAATCAACCTCGAGGGGGACTATGACGAAATTATTAACGAAACCAAAAAATTCGCTTTTAAGTCAAGGCTTGAGGACGACATCGAGGCTGATATACTGAAGATGCTCCTGCCCGCTTACGGCGAGGACGGCGCGACGGCTACGGTGAACATCAAGCTGCTTAACAACGACAAGCAGGTCAGCGAGGAAGTCAACTACACCGGCGACGGAAACAACGGCACGACGGGCGTTCTTCAGCACGCGGACGGCAGCGACGCAAGCGGCGGAACTACGGTCGCGGGCGGCGTTGTGGGCGTCGAGGGCAATGCCGACGACACCTACCCCACTGGCGAAACAAACGGCAACGACGCTTGGAGCGAGAACTCGTTCTCGAATACGTACCTTGTGGACACTTTCAAGGAGCAGATTGAAAAGGTCGGCTACCGAATTGAGGATTTGTCCGTTTCGGTTATTGTGTACACGGACTATATCCCCGAGGACACAAGGCAGCAGCTCGTTGACGCGGTGGGCAAGGCGGCGTCGATACAGCCGGCGTTTTACGACGACTTTGTGTCGGTTATGAACCTTCCCAAATTCGAGGATACGCTGCCTCTCGAGCCGACGGAACCTACATATCTCTTCGGACTTACCTTCAATCAGCTTGTGCTGGTGGGAGCGATACTGCTTATTCTCCTTATCGCGCTTTTCGTTATTATGGCTATACTTTCGGGCAACGCGAAAAAGAAGAGGAAAGAGTTCGAGAAACAAATCATCGAGACAAGCGGACTTGTGGGCGCGGACGGCGAAGAGCCGGTGGATATGTTCGTGCTGACAGACCCGGAGACGGGTATAGAAGTACCGAGCCTTACGGACGAGCAAATCGAGACGAAAGAAGTGGTTATCAGACGGGAAATTACCGAATTTGCAAACCACAGCCCCGAAATTGTGGCTCAGCTGCTTAAGAGCTGGATCAAGAACGAGGAGGAATAATTATGGCTGAAGAGGTTGTTGAGCAGGAACTTACCGCGCTGCAAAAGGCGGCGATAGTTGTTACCTCCATAGGCGCGGAGAACGCGTCGGAGGTCTATAAGCGGCTCAGCGAGGACGACGTGGAAAAACTGACGTTTGAAGTTTCAAGCATGCCTTACATAGAAATAGACAAGGTGGACGCGGTTCTTAACGAGTTTTACGAGCTTTGTCTGACACAAAAGGTCATCACCGAGGGCGGACTTGACTACGCCCGTTCGGTACTGGAAAAGGCTTACGGTCCGGAAATGGCGCAGAAACTTATGGACAGGGTTTCAAAGTCCATGCAGTCCAAATCTTTCGAGTTTATCAGGAAGTCGGACTACAAGAACCTGCTTGCCATTATTCAGAACGAGCACCCGCAGACTATCGCGCTGGTTCTTTCCTACGTCAACTCGGAGCAAGCCTCGAAGGTTTTGCAGGAGCTGCCCAAGGAAAAGCGCGCCGAGGTTGTGGAAAGAATTGCCAAAATGGAATCCGCCTCCCCCGATACCGTCAAGGCTATCGAGGCGACGCTGGAAAGAAAGTTTGCGGCGGTTGTTTCAATGGACATCACCGAGGTGGGCGGCGTAAACTACGTGGCGGACATCTTAAACAAGGTAGACCGCGGAACGGAGAAGTTCATCTTCGACGAGCTGTCCGCGAAAGACCCTGCTTTGGTGGACGAAATCAAAAAGAAAATGTTTGTATTCGAGGATATTCTTTCTTTGGACTCCATGTCGATACAGCGTTTCATCAGAGACGTGGAGGCAAAGGATCTTGCCGTGGCTATCAAAGGCTCGAATTCCGAGGTTGCGGCAACCCTCTACGCGAATATGCCCCAGAGAATGCAGGAGTCTATCCAGCAGGAGATCGAGTACCTGCATAACGTCCGTATGCGCGACGTTGACGAGGCTCAGCAGCGTATCGTGGGCATTATCCGCCATTTGGAGGAAGAGGGCGAACTGGTAATCGGAAAGAGCGGAGAGGACGAGATAATTGCTTAAAATCGTCAGGGGTCTTGGACCCGTTTACGGAAACGCCGAGCCTGTGGTTATCGACAACCGTGTGTTTATTCCCACGGAGGACGAGGAAACGGGCGAGGTCATATCCCCCGAGGAGCAGCGCAGAATCGAGGACGAGGAGCGCGCCGAGCGTGAACGCCGTATTCAGGAAGAGGTGGATGCGCGGGTGGCGCAGGTGCTTAACGACCGCAGCGCAGCTCTCGAAAGGGAGAGAACTAAGATTATCGAGGATGCCAGAAAACAGGCGAACGAGATAACAGCCGACGCGAAAGCCGCCACAATGGCGGTAATTGAAAAGGCTAACAACGAATGCGTCAAGATAAAGGAAATCGCCCGTCAGGAGGGTCTGACGGAGGGTTTCAGGCAGGGCAAGGAAGAGTCTCTCGATAAGTACAAGAAGTACATCGACGCGGCGGGAAAGCTCCTTTCGGAGATTAACGCCCATAAGGAGGCGTACTACATCGCCAACGAGGAGGACTTGCGGGCGACGGTTTACGAGGTGGCGCAAAAGGTGGTGCACGCCGAGCTGAAAGCGTCCCCCGAGGCTGTGGAGCACATTCTTGCGGACGCGGCTAAGAATTTCAGAAATTCGGACTATATAAAGATAATCCTCAGCGAGGAGGAAATGACGGAGCGGTTTAAGACCGACGAAAAGCTTATAAATAAGATAATTCCGTTTATTCCCGACATTGAGATAGTTTTCGACGGCGAGGCGGAAGAGGGCACTATCGTCCTTGACAACGGCTCGGAGATTGTGGACGCGGGTATCCCCACCCAGCTCGATTTCCTGAAGGAAATTCTCAACAACACCCGCGGTGCGGTTGATGGTGAGGATACGGCGGACTTGGGCGGTGCGGCGGATTTCAGCGAACCTGCTTTTGAGGAAACTGCGGCAATTCCCGCGGAGGAGGAGGTTTCCCGACCCGTTCGGACGGAGGAAGTCCCGGCGGCGGAAATTGACGAGGAAATTCCGAAAATCGATACCTCGGGCATTTCCGACGAGGACGCTATGGCGGCGCTTATGGCGGACGAGGCTTTCGCGGACGTTCTGAAAGACGCTATGGCGGAGGCGGGGGAAGTCCCGGCGGACGGAGCTGCCGAAAGCACGGAGCAAATGGGTTTTGAGGGGCTTGAGGAAATTCCCGCGGAAACAGGCGCGGACGATTTCGTCTCGGCGGTGAGCGAGGCTGTCCCGGAGGAAGAGGGTACAAAAAAGGGTGCTAAAAAAAGGACGAAAAAGTCCGAGGAATAGGGCTTTTTTACCGTAATTTGGAGTAGCTTATGAATTTTTCAGCCGTGAGAAACGCCGTCAGGCAGACGGATTTCTTAAGATACGAGGGAAAAATTGAAAAGATAATCGGTATGACCATCGAGGCGTCGGGTCCCGAGGCTAATATCGGGGACGTTTGCAGGATATACCGCAAGGGCAAGGCGGGGAGAACCTCCGAGTCCTTTATTTACGGCGAAGTGGTAGGATTTAACAACGGCAAGGTCATGCTTATGCCTTACACCGACATTGAGGGCGTGGGTCCGGGGTCTATTGTGGACAATACGGGCAGGCAGCTCCAGGTGGGCGTGGGCGACGAGCTTGTGGGCAGAATTATCAACGCCATCGGTCAGCCTATGGACGGCGGCGAGCCTATCCGCACAACGGACAGATACTCCATTGCGGGAGAACCCGTGAACCCCCTGACAAGACCCCGTATCGACGAGATAATCCCGTTCGGGGTAAAGGCTATAGACGGTTTGCTGACTATAGGCAGGGGTCAGCGTATGGGAATTTTCGCGGGGTCGGGCGTGGGAAAGTCCACGCTGCTGGGAATGATTGCCAGAGAAGTACAGGCGGACATAAACGTTATCGCCCTTGTGGGCGAGCGGGGACGCGAGGTACTGGAATTTATAGAGAGAGACTTGGGCGAAAAGGGAATGGCGCGTTCCGTGCTGGTGGTTGCCACTTCCGACCAGCCCGCTATGATGAGAAACCGATGCCCCATGACGGCGACGGCTATCGCGGAGTACTTTAAAGATCAAGGCAAAAACGTACTGCTGATGATGGACTCGCTGACAAGATTTGCCATGGCGCAGAGGGAGATTGGTCTGGCAACGGGAGAGGCTCCCATAGCGAGAGGATATACGCCGTCGATTTACACGGCTATGCCAAAGCTGCTGGAACGGGCGGGGAACTTTGAAAAAGGCTCTATAACGGGTATCTATACGGTTTTGGTTGAGGGCGACGACACCAACGAGCCGATTTCCGATACGGTGCGGGGAATTATCGACGGGCATATCATTCTTTCGAGAAAGGTTGCGGCGAGAAACCATTACCCCGCCATTGAGGTACTGGAGTCCGTTTCCCGTCTGATGTCGGAAATTGCCGACAAAGAGCAGCGGGACGCGGCGTCGAAGATGAGAAATCTTCTTTCGATTTATTACGCTAATTTAGACCTTGTTTCAATAGGCGCGTACAAAAAGGGCACAAACCCCGCGCTGGACGAGGCTTTGAGGAAAATAGACAAGATAAACGCTTTTTTGCAGCAGGCGACGGACGAGGCGTTCTCCTACGAGGAGACGGTGCAGATGATGAAAAACGCGGTTAAGTAAGGCAAAGGGAGGGAAATTCCGTGAACGTAAAAAAGGCTTTCGGGGTACCGCTTGCGGCGGCGCTGACGGTTTCGGCGGTGACGGTTACGGCGTTTGCCGCGGGGACTAAAGTGCCGATAAATGAGAAATATTTCCCCGACGAAAATTTTCGGGAGTACGTCAGAGAATTTGACAAGGACGGCAACGGGTGGCTTTCTCAAAAGGAGAGGGACAGGGTAAAGACGGTAGAGGTCGGGTGTTACAGCTGGGAAAAGTACAGCGAAACCGACAAGATAGAAACCCTTAAGGGCATAGAATATTTCAAAAATCTTGAAAAGCTCGATTGCAGGCGGAATAATATTTTGGAGCTTGACGTCAGCGGAAACGCGAAACTTAAGGAGCTTGAATGTTCCGAAAATCTGATTGCGGAACTTGACGTGAGCGGAAACAGAAAGCTTGAAAAACTTTGGTGCTACCATAACGAGCTTACGGAATTAGATATAAGCAAAAATACAAGGCTTTCTTATCTGGATTGCAGCGTGAATAAGCTGACAAAACTCGACACAAGCAGGAACACGGAGCTTGAAACGCTTGAATGCGGCGGCATGGGACTTACGGAGCTTAACCTCGGGAAAAACAAAAAACTTAAAAATTTCGTGTGTCTTTACACCGAACTGGGAAATCTTGACATTTCCGCAAATACGGAGTTGGAGGAGCTTTGGTGCGGGTACAACAATATAACAGAGCTTGATATAAGCAAAAATACCAAACTTACGGTGCTTGCCTGTTACGGCAACGGACTGAAAGAGCTTGATGTAAGCGCAAATACGGAGCTTGAGGCGATACTTTGCTCGGACAACGAACTGACGGAGCTTGACGTAAGCAAAAACGCAAAAATCACGGAGCTTAACTGCGGCGGCAACAAATTGACCTTCCTTGACGTGAGAAAAAATCCCGAATTGTTTTTTCTGAACTGCGAAAACAACGATTTGACGGAGCTTGATGTGAGCAAAAACACCAAGCTGCGGGATATTGAGTGCAAAGGAAATAAGCTGAAGTCGATTGATTTGAGAAATTGCGGCGGCAGCGTATATGTGGAATGCGACGAGGGAGTTAAGGTTATAAAGTAAAGGGTGAATTTTTATGAAAATTCAAAAAATCTGCGGTGTACTGGCGGCGGCGGTTCTGACGGTTTCGGCGGTGACGGTTACGGCGTTTGCGGCGGGGACTAAAGTGCCGATAAACGAGAAGTACTTCCCCGACGAAAATTTTCGGGAGTACGTCAGGGAATTTGACAAGGACGGGAACGGGTGGCTTTCTCAAAAGGAGAGGGACGCGGTTACCGAGATTAGAATTTGGTATCCCGAGTACGATAAAACGGTAACCTCCATTTCGGGGGTGGGTTATTTCCAAAATCTTGAAAAACTCGACTGCTCGGGAAATCTGCTTACGCGGATTAATGTCAGCAAGAACACAAAGCTGAAAGAATTGTGCTGCGGCGAAAACGGAATAACAAGCCTTAACGTGAGCAAAAATACAAAGCTGGAAACGCTCGATTGCTCCATGAACGGGCTGACAAGTCTCGACGTGAGCAAAAATACGAAACTTAAATCACTGGCGTGCAATTGGAATAAACTGACAGAGCTTGACGTGAGCGGGAATACTCGGCTTAAATCTCTTGAATGTATGGGGAACGGGCTTGAAACGCTTGACGTGAGCAAGAACACAAGGCTTGAATTCCTCATCTGCCCGAAAAATAATCTGACAGAGCTTGATGTGAGTAAGAACACGGAGCTTTGGTGGTTTGAGTGCGGAGGAAATAAACTTGCGGAACTTGACGTGAGCAAAAATACCGAGCTTTATCTCCTTGGCTGTTCGGGAAACGGTTTAACGGAGCTTGACGTAAGCGGGAATATCGGGCTTAACGTTCTTGACTGCGAGGAAAACAGGCTGACGGCGGTTGATGTGAGAAACTGCGATAAAAACATAAGAGTAAGCTGCGACGATAATGTAAAGGTTATAAAATAAAGGAGAATTTTTATGAAATTTCAAAAAATCTGCGGGGTACTGGCGGCGGCGGTTTTGACGGTTACGGCGGTGACGGTTACGGCATTTGCGGCGGGGACTAAAGTGCCGATAAACGACAAATATTTCCCCGACGAGAATTTTCGGGAGTACGTAACGCAGTTTGACACAAACAATAACGGCTATCTTTCCCAAAAGGAGAGGGACAGGGTTACGGAGATTGACGTTAAGGAAACGGAAATTAAATCCGTTGCGGGAATCGGTTATTTTCAAAATTTGGAAATACTTACCTGCGACGGCAACGAGCTTGCAAAGCTGAACGTTAAAAAGAATACCGAGCTGAAAGAGCTGTGGTGCAGCGGAAACAAGCTGACTTCCCTCGATGTGAGCAAGAATACCAAACTGGAAAAATTAGCCTGCGGCGAGAACGTGCTGACAAGTCTCGACGTGAGCAAAAATAAAAAGCTGACCCTTTTGGACTGCACGGGGAACGGGCTGAAAAAGCTGAACCTGAAAAACAACAGGCGGCTTGAAACGCTGTACTGCTACGACAACAAGCTCACGGAGCTGGACGTGAGCAAAAACAAAAAACTGGAATTATTATCCTGCACGGGAAACGAGCTGAAAGTCCTCGACTTGAAAGAAAACACGGAGCTTGAGCAGCTGTACTGCGGGGTAAACATGCTGACGGAAATCGACGTGACGAACTGCACGAAACTGAAATATTTTGTATGCGGCGAGAATAAGCTGAAAAGTCTTGATATAAGCAATAACACCGAACTTGTGTTTTTCATATGCGACGGACGGGAAACTACGGAGCTTTACATGTGCGGCGATTACCCGTATGCGGAAACTTTCATTTACGGCGACGAGCCGATATATGAGCCGGTATAAAAAAGCGCGCCGATACGCGTTGGGAGGGAATGTTTATGAAATTTCAAAAAATCTGCGGTGTACTTGCTGCTGCGGCGATTGCCGTTTCGGCGGTCAGTACCGCGGCGTACGCCGACAGGCGGGGCATTGAGATAAACGAAACCACCTTTCCGGACGAGGTTTTCCGCGGGTATGTTACGGAGGAATTCGACAAGGACGGCGACGGCTGGCTTTCAAACGAGGAGCGGCTGTCGGTGTACAAAATAGACGTCAGCGACAAGTGGGTGAATTACAGCGAGGAGAATAAGATAAAGTCCCTTAAGGGAATAAGATATTTCGATTATATGACTGTACTGATATGCGATAAAAACGAGATTTCGGAGATAGATTTGACGCGCTGCGCGAGGCTGGAGGTACTGAAGTGCTCGGACAATGAGCTGACGGCTCTCGATTTAAGCGGCAACCCCGATTTGTGGGGGCTGCACGTCAGCAACAACAAGTTGAAGTACATTGATTTCAGCGCAAACCCCGAGCTGGAGTTTTTGCGGTGCGGCGGCAACAGGCTGACTTCCATTGATGTTTCCGGAAACAGGAAACTTAAGGATTTGTACTGCGACGGCAACAAAATCACGTCCCTTAATTTGAGAAAAAACACGGAGCTGAAACGGCTGAACTGTTCGGGGAACAGGCTGACGAGCCTCGATTTGAGCAAAAACGGAAAGCTGAAATATTTGTGGTGCGAGGACAATTCCCTTACAAGCCTCGACATCAGCAAGAACGGCAAGCTCAGGGATTTCACCTGCGACGAGGATATTATACTCAAAGCATAGTTAGGAGAATTTTTATGAAAATTCAAAAAATCTGCGGGGTACTGGCGGCGGCGGTTCTGACCGTTACGGCGGTGACGGTTACGGCTTTCGCGGCGGGGACTAAAGTGCCGATAGATGAAAAGTATTTCCCCGATGAGAATTTTAGGGAGTACGTAACGCAATTCGATACCGACGGGAACGGGTGGCTTTCTCAAAAGGAGCGGGACGGGGTTACCGAGATTGACGTTGACCGTATGGAAATAAAATCCTTGACGGGCGTAAGCAGGTTTAAAAATCTTGAAAAACTTTCATGCAGCAACAATAATCTTGCGAGCCTTAACGTAAACAAGAACACAAAGCTCACGGAGCTGTACTGCAATTACAACAAGCTGACAACGCTCGGCGTGAGCAAGTGTACGGAGCTTAAAGTGCTGAACTGCGGCGGCAACAAGCTGGAAAAGCTGAACGTTACGGAGAATACAAAACTTACAGACCTTTCGTGCGGCTTTAACAAACTTGAAAAGCTTGATATAAGCCGCAACACAAAACTGGAAAAGCTGAGCTGCTCCGACAATGAGCTGACTTCTCTCGATATGAGTAAAAATACAGAACTTGTTTGGGTATGGTGTCAGAATAATAAGCTGACGGAACTCAACACAAGCAGGAACACAAAACTTTCCGAGCTTTACTGTTATAACAACAGGCTTACGGCGTTGGATTTAAGCCAAAACGAAAAGCTGATAATGGTTGACTGCGAGGGCAACGGCATTACGTCCCTCGATGTAAGCGGGTGCAGCTATTTTATAACGGCAAGGTGCGATGACGACGTGAAGATTATAAAATAAACAAAAGTAAAAAATCCAGTTTTAATCGGAGGACTGACTTTTGAAAAGATTTGAATTTTCGCTTAACAAGCTGAAAGGCTACAAGCAGCAGGTGCTGGACAGGGAAAAAAACAGTTTGGCAACGCTGCGCCGCCAGCAGCAGCAGTATATGGACGACAAGTACGCTCTGGAGCAGCGGCTGAAACAGTCCAACGAGGAGTTTATAAAGAAATCCTCACGGGGCATGACGGTTATACAGCTTACCACGTTTAAGGGGTATCATCAGTCCCTTTCGCAGCAGATAAAGGAACTTGAACGCTCTATCGCGGTTATGGAGGAAAAAGTCCAGAGGCAATTGGGCGTGGTTATCGAGGCGACGAAAGAAGTCTCGTCGCTGGAGAAACTGGAGGACAAACAGCTTGAAGAGTACAACTTCATGGCGGCGAAAGCGGAGGAACAGTTTATTTCCGAGTACGTGGTTAACAGCACGTACCGCACGGCAAATTAGGTTTAAGGCTTAACGGCTTTAAATATATACTATTTTACGAAAGGAGGAAATACCATGGACAATACGGTTATGCTTGGCGTGCAAATCGCGGCTGCGGCTGCCGCTGCGGACGCGTCGGGCGGAATTGCGGCTGTCCCCGAGGGAGGCGAAAGTTTTTCGGCTGTACTTGCGGCGGCAAACGGTCAGACGGTTCAGGCGGGTCAGGAACAGGCTGCGGACGGTACGGTTACCGACGTTCAGACAGAGGCGGACGCCGCCGCGGAGACTGCGGAAACGGGTACGGTTGCGGTTAATACCGAAAACGCGGAGGAAAATCTTTCCAAAACCGCTTTGGACGTTATTATCGGCATTCTCGAATCCACCGAGGACGACGGCACTTTGCAGGGAATGAAAATTCTCGCCAAGGCTGTGCTTAAGTCAATGCTGGGCGACAGTACCGCGAAAAAGAAAACTGACCTGTTCTCGTTTATGGGAGAGGGTTACGACCTTTGGAGCGATACTTACGGCGATTACGACATGTTCCTGACAGGAACGGAATTGCTTAGCCAAATCGGTACGGCGTTAAAGTCGGACCTTGCGGAGGCTGTGAAAACGATGGACACGGGCTGGGTTGCGGTTGACGTTCCCGACGGTGAGGAAACGGTTTCGCCTTTGGACGGAATAATTGCCAAGCTGGAGAAAATTGTCAATAGCCTTTATTCGGCTGACGAAAAGAAAACCGACGGCGGCGACGAACCCGACGCGGTTACGGCGGCGGATATGCTGGCGGCTTTGCTGGACGTTCCGGCGGACGTCGACCTTGACTATGTTCTCGCTCCCGCCAAGGAGCAGGCTATCGAGGCGGCGGCGGAAACTCTGACGGCGGCTAAGGAAATCGTGGCGGAGGAAAGTCCCGAGGACGTTCCCAAAATGGAGCGGCTTTTCGAGGAGGTTTCGGCTGAGTTCAAGTACGGCAAAACCGCGACGGAGCGGGAGTATACTCTCCCGGAGAAGTTCACGGTAAGTTTCGCGGCGGTGAAAATCAACAACGCGGCGGAGCAGCTTAAGGCAATCAACGGTCAGAGTACCGCGGAGGCTGCGGCTATGGCGGCTGTGCCGGAGACGGTGCGGACAGTAAGCGAAGTCCCCGAAGAGACTGCGGAGGAAATTCCCGAGGCAGAGCCTGTGGAAACGCAGATTACCGAAAAAATCACGGAGCGGCTCTTTGAGATGAAAGAGGACAACGGCACGGAGGAGCTGATTATGGTTCTGAAACCCGAAAACCTCGGTCAGGTGGCTGTTAAGCTGGTCAAGGAGAACGGCGCGGTATCGGTGCTTATGGCGGCGCAGTACGACGAAGTGGGTAAACTTATGGCGGAGCGCGCGGCTAATCTGGGCGGCAGCCTGCAAAGCAGGGACGTTCAGGTCAAGGACATCAACGTCGTAGACCCGAGCAACGCGGCGGAGCAAATGGGACTTAATTTCACAAATCAAGGTTTCAGCTTTGCGCGTAATTTCGGCGGTTCGCCCGAGAGGGAAGGGAGTTCCTACAGGAACGGCGGCGTGAGCGGCATCGAGGGAATTGACGTAACGGAGACGACGGAAAATATTGAAATTATAAGGGAGGCAAGGTTATGGACTACAGCTTAACAAACGAAGGCATTTACAGCAAGTATGCCGGCGATTACGTTAAGGTAAAAAACCAGGAGGAAGGCGACACCACTAACGGCTATTTGGACTTTGACGGCTATCTTCAGCTTTTGGTGGCGCAGATGAGCAACCAGGATTTCAACGACCCCATGAGCGATTCCGATTTGCTTAACCAAATGGCGCAGTACTCCATGCTGGAGGGTATCAAGGATATGACCCAGCAGACGGCGATAAGCTACGCGGCGTCTTTGGTTGGAAAGACGGTTACGGTAAGCGACGGTACTTATTACCACACGGGAGTGATAAACTCCATTGCGGTTGAGGACGGCAAGCCCTCGATAATGGTAGACGGTCAGGCGTTCAAGAGCGGCGATATTACCGATATTGTCACAAACGAGGACTACGAGGCTCTTCAGGAATGGCTCGGCAAGACGGTTACTCTTAAGAGCAACTCGGCTGATGACGACAGCGTTGTCAAGGGCAAGGTTGCGGCGGTTGTTTTCCGTAACGGCGAGGGTTATGCGTCGGTAAACGGCAACACGTACGCGGTAAGCCTGCTTAAGGTTATCGAGGACGGCGACGATACTTCGGAGGAGGATAACAAGACCGAGGGAGTTGAGGGTACCGACGGCGGCAACGGCGACAGTGAAAACGCTGCCGAAAACGGCTCTGTTCCCGCGGAAACCGATACCGATACCGATACCGAAACGAACGCAGCGGCGGCAAACGCTTTTAAGGTAGGCGAGGTAGAGGAAAGCAAAAGCGCGTCGTATGCGGCAAGCGCGGACGCTCTTACCGATATGCTGATGAGAGAGCTTGACAGGGTTGACGCGGCTAAGAATTCGGTTAACGCGGTTGAGGAGAAGAGCCTTGACGGTTTCGACCTTGAGGAAATCATGAAAACGGCGGCGGTTCAGGTGAACGAATACGCGGCGTCGGCTATGGTTGACGGAGACGATTTGCTCCTGTCGGCGGTAGAGGGCAGAACGGTTTACGCTAACGCGGATTCCTCGGTAAGCGGCGTGGGAAACGTCAGCATAAGCGACTATAACAAGGTCACGGGCACGGGTTCTCTTGTGGACGAAAACTACACCGAGGTTATCACGGCGGACGACGATACCCCCACGGTAACAAACACAACGGTAAACTACACGACCACGACCTATACAGACCCGACAGTTCCCCAGTACACCGCAAGCGGAAAGCTTAAGGGCGTTACGGTTTCTCAGCCGGGAATTGCCACAAGCGACGGTATTCCTCATAGAATTTCCGTTGAGCAGTACCCCGAAGAGGCGGCTTTGGCGGACGAATACGGCACGAGAATGTACGATATTCGCTACATCAACAACCATGAGATTACGTCGAGAATAAAGACAGGTCCCGTAATTACCTACACGGCAAGCGGAAGAGGCGTTACCGAGATAGGCTACAGCGGAATGGGTCAGCTGGGCGAGGTTGTTACGTTCGAGGACGGTACGCAGAGAGTTGAGATACTGCTTAAGAGCGGAAAATCCTGCTGGCTTACCACAAGCGGAACGCGTACGCTGGATCAGATCTGCACCACAAACGGACTTCCCGGTTCGCTGGCGGATATGACCCCCGCGGAAAAGGCTATAAGAAATTATTCTCAAGCCAACGATATTCAGCTTGCGAGAATGGGTTACACAGCGCCTAACGTATTTTAATAACTAAGTAAAGGATTGGTGCCGACTATGCTTATAAGCGAGTATATGCTCCGCAACGCGTCGGTAACAACGGGCAAGGTAGGTTCTGTACAGAACCCGCAAAATCCGATTGGCGGAAGTACCGCCGTAAATCCCCAAAACAGCGACTTCGCGCAGGAGCTGAAAAAACAGCTCGAACAGCTTAACAGCGAAAGCGGAGTGCAGTTTTCAAAGCACGCTATGGATCGTATCTCCGAAAGGAATATCGACCTAAGCGCAGATAACAAGCTGGACAGACTTAACAGGGCTGTTACGCTTGCAGGGGAAAAAGGCTCGGACGACGCGCTTGTCATGATTGATTCTACGGCTTTTGTCGTAAGCGTTAAAAACAACAAGGTTATCACAACCTTAACGGCTGACGATATGCAGGGCAGCATTTTCACAAATATCGATTCCACGGTCATTATGTGACTGAAACGGTTGGACCGGAAGGAAACCGTTCCGCCCCGAGAGAATGACGGGCGGACAGGTCAGCACATGTGACGTGATAAAAAAATCTTTTAAAGGAGTGCTTATTTAATATGGTAAAATCACTTTATTCGGGTGTTTCGGGACTTACCGTTCACCAGACGAGAATGGACGTTATCGGTAACAATATCGCGAATGTAAACTCCGACGGTTTTAAATCGTCAAGAGTAACTTTCCGCGACATCTACTATCAGGGTTACAGGAGCGCCACTTCGGGCCGTGACACGTTCGCGGGTAACAACCCCTCTCAGGTAGGTTACGGCGTACAGGTGGGTTCTATCGACAAGAATATGTCCCAGTCGGGCGGACGCAGCACGGGCAGCGTGTTCGATATGATGCTTGAGGGCGACGGTTTCTTTATGACCATGACCTTCGACAACGTAAACGTTAACTCCGATAAATCCCCGTCCGTAACAAGATATACAAGGCTCGGAAAGTTCGGTATCGACAGCTACGGCAACATCGCCGCCTCAAACAACGTTTTCGTTGTGGGTTCGAGGAACACTCTCGACGGACTTCTCCTGACGGGCGACAACAGCGGCAACGCCCTCAACGATGTTGAGTACATCGACAGAAACGACGACGGCAAAATCACCGCCTCCGACATCACCTACAGAAACACCCTCAACCTTAACGAGCTTATGCAGCAGGCTTGGAACGCCTATACCGACGAATTCGGCTATCTGTACGGCTACGACTGGGAGGGTATCATCAGCGGACGTGCCGCCGCAAACGCCGACGCGGGCTTGCAGCAGGTTGACGCTTTTGCGGGACTTAAGTTCGATATTCAAAAGCTCCAGGCTGACGGTTACACCTACACCGCCGCCACGGCTACCGACCCCGCTAAGCTGACTAAGGACGGAGAAGACATTACCGACCTCGAAACGCTGAAAAAATATGTGGACATTCAGGAAACCCTTAAGGCACTGAACGCTACCGACGAAACCACGGGCAAGGCTGTGGGCGCGCAGTACAGATACCTTGTTGACAATACGGGCAACAGAATAAGAAAAGAGGACGGCTCTTACCCCGTATACAGTGTTGCCGGCGGCGGGGGCAATAATAATACAGGCAATAACACAACCACGGCTGTTTACGACAATATGTTCGAGAACAACGCTCCCAAGACGGGCAACGCTCTTACACAGGCTAAGGCGACCGCGGGCGCGGAAGGCGCGGTAATCGGCGAGCTGAAGTACGACAGCGCGGACAGCATTAACATCGGTATCGACGGACGTATCCTCATCGGTTACGGCGGAGATACAAAGTACCTTGCGAGAATTGACCTTGCGGTGTTCATGAACCCCGAGGGTCTCGACCAGGCGGGCGAAACCCAGTTTGCGGAAAGCTCCGCGTCGGGCGAGGCGTCCCTTAAGAGACCGAGGCTCGACCCGGGCGTAACGGATACTTCCGTTGTTTCGGGCAAGGTGGAGATGTCAAACGTTAACCTTGCGGACGAATTCTCGGATATGATTATCACACAGAGAGGATTTCAGGCTAACGCGAGAATTATCACAACCTCCGACTCCATGCTGGAGGAGCTTGTAAACCTCAAGAGATAATGAATTGATCCCGTTTTAACGGCTGCGGCGCGCTTTGGCGAGCTTGCGCCGCGGTACGGATAAAAATGACATTTTACAGAATTTTCCCTCTGTAAAAGTATTGATAATAACCTTTACGGGGCAAGATTTTTCCAAAAAACCCCGCCCCGTAAAGATGTTATATCAATAGATTTACAAGGAGTTTAAGGACGGTTGATAAATACAAGATGTACACGAAATATTAACAATTTTTAAAAAAAGTATGCCGAAAGGAAAAAAATTATTATGATAAAATTGACAAGGCTTAACGGAACGGTTATACTTATAAATGAGAACTTTATCGAGCTTGCCGAGGAAACCCCCGACACCGTGGTCACAATGGAGAACGGGCACAGATACCTCGTGCAGGAAAAACTCGACGTAATTCTCGAGATGATTAAGGACTATAAGAAATTCATAAATTCTTGACGTGAACGAATTGCAGATACGGCGTTGCCGTGTTGTACTGCTTTTTATAGATAAAATTTATATCGGAGGACGTTTGGTATGAATATTTCAGGTATTATAGGTTTTGTGCTTGCTATGGGACTTATTGTCTGGGGCATTATGTCGGGCGGCGAGCTCAGCGGCTTTATCGACCCCGCCTCAATCGCTATCGTTGTGGGCGGTACTATAGGCGCGATAATCTTTAACTTCCCGCTGTCGGTGCTGACAAAAATTCCCAAAATGCTTAAGGTGGCTTTCCTGCCGAAAAAGTACGACCCCGACACCTACATAAATCAAATGGTGGAGCACTGTAAAACCGCCCGTATGAAAGGTATTCTCGCACTTGAAGAGGCGGCGAACGCCTGCCCCGACCCGTTTATGAAGTCGGCGCTGATGCTTATCGTGGACGCCAACGACGCGGATAAGGTACAGGCGATGCTTGACGAGTCCATAAACTTTATATGCGACCGTCACGAGAGCAACTACGCGCTTTGGGCGAAAGGCTCGGCGGTTGCGCCCGCCATGGGTATGATCGGTACGCTGGTTGGACTTATCAACATGCTTGCCACACTTGACCCTACCGACCCCAACTCGGCGGCAAGCTTGGGTCAAAGTATGTCAACGGCGCTGGTTACGACGTTTTACGGATGTATCCTTGCCCACCTTATATTTACGCCTATAGGAAATCTTTGTAAATATAACCATAATCAGGAAATTCTCTGTCTGCAAATCATCGAGGAGGGTACTCTCGCAATCATCTCGGGCGCGAACCCCCGTTACGTTGAGGAAAAGCTGAGAATGATGCTCCCGGGAACACACGTTCCAAAGAAAGGCGCGGCAAGCTCGGGCGAGGGAGAATAATTCCAAAATTTTCGTATATTGGAAAATATTACGTGCAAAATGTGCAATATCACTAAATATAACGGAAAGTTGACGGAAATTTCGGCGTTTTTAGTGCAAAAATTTTTAAAAATGTGCTTTAAATTTGCGCGAAAATATGTTATAATATACTATCTGATATTGACGAATGATTAAGCGGGTTTGCGGCGGCAAACTTTTGCCGGGCGTTCCGCGGAATTTCAATAATCCTTACTAAAGAGGGAGGAATATGCTTTGGCGCAGAGGAGACAGTCCCAGGAAGAAGAGGGCGGCAGCTGGATGGACACCTACGGCGACATGATTACGTTGGTGCTGACGTTTTTCGTGCTGCTGTATTCGATGTCGAATATGGATCAGAGCAAGTGGCAGTTAATTGCGACGTACTTTTCCCAAGGCAAAAGCGAAGTGCAGGTAGTGGGCGAGCCTAACCCCGAAAACGACCCGGACGCGGTCTACGAGGAGGAAGTCCCGGAGGTTGACGAGTATGAGGAAATTATCGACTTTGAGGACTTTTATCTGTACCTTAAGGAAGTCGTGGCGCAGAACGACCTGTCGTCAAGCGTGAGTGTGGAGATGTCCAACACGGGCGTTTACATGCGGTTCAGAGACAACGTTTTCTTTGCGGGGGACAGCGACGTGCTGCTGGACGAGGGAAAATACATACTGGATATTATTTCGGACGGTATACGGAGCGTAAACGAGCGTATCTACGCCGTCAAGGTCAGCGGTCATACCGCCGGCGCGTCAAATTCGGACGTGAACGAATGGTCGCTCTCTTCGGGGCGCGCCAATTCGGTTATAAATTATATGCTTGGGCTTGACGCCTGCGACCCCGATAAGTTTTCGTCGGCGGGGTACGGAAAATACCGCCCCGTGGAGGACAACGAAACCGAGGAGGGCAGACGGCAGAACAGGCGCGTTGAGATAATCTTTGTGAGGAACGACGTGGACTTCACCGACCCGGAAGTCGTGAACGAGCTTTTGCAGCTTGAGTACGGCAAGGGCTTTATACAGCCCTCCGACGAGAACGGCGGCACGGTGGGCGGCGACGCGGAGGAAACGCCTCCCGATAACGATTTACAGCGAACCGATCCCGACAGGGTATATTATACAAAGGAAGAAATGCTTGCCGGAAACAGGTCATGAGAATAAAACCGGAGAGGTACGATTTCCGGAAAGGATGGTTGCAAAGATATGGCTGACGTACTGTCGCAAAGCCAGATTGACGCACTGTTGAACAGCTTTTCGTCTGAAGGAACGAAAGCCTTTGAGGAAATAGAAGAGCATAAGGAGCAAAAGGTCAAGAACTATGACTTCAAGATGCCGAAAAAGTTCACCAAGGAGCAGCTTAAGGTCATAGACGGTATTTTTGAAAACTATTCCCGCGTGCTTTCCTCTTATCTTACAGGACTGATGAGAATTTTCTGCAAGGTGGAGGTTCTTCAGATAGAGGAACAGCTGTATTACGAGTTCAACAACGCGCTCCCTGACTATGTTATGATGTCGATGGTTAATATGGGTATAACCGACGACGATGTTATGGAAACAAACAGCATTATGCAGGTATCGAACCAGATAGCTTTCACTATGATGGACCGCCTTATGGGCGGCGAGGGTACCTACTACGAGCAGAACAGGGACTTCACCGAAATCGAGGTGGGGCTGTTCACAACGGTGCTGAATAAAATGGCTGCTCTTTTGAAAGAACCGTGGGGGACTTACATCGATATAAACCCCGTTATCACCACAATCGAAACCAACGCAAGAGTTATGCAGTCCATTTCCCCGGACGAGGTGGTTATCCTCGTGGTGCTGGAAATGGAGATAAAGGACGTAAAGAACACCATGACGTTCTGTATCCCCGCCATGAACCTTGAGTCGATAATGTCCAAATTCGGCGACAGGTGGTCGAGAACCACCAAAAAGCTGGACCCGAAAAGAGAAAAGGAAAGACGGGTCTCGCTGCTTGAGGCTATCAAGGATTCCGAGCTGCGGATAAGCGCGGTTCTGGGCGAAACAAAGCTTGATTTGTACGACGTGCTGACTATGCAGGTTAACGATATTATTCCGTTAAACGTGCCTATCGACAGGAATATTAACGTCAATATCGGCGAAAACCTGTGGTTTGACGGCAAGCTCGGTACAAAAAACAACAAAAAGGCTGTTAAAATAGACAATATCTACAAAGACTTAGGAAAATAACCCGGTTTTGGGGCAAGCTGAAAAAGAAAATCGCCGCAGAACGGAAAGGATGGTTACATATAATGAGCGATGAGAAGATTACTATTGACGGCTTCGGCGACGTGGAAATGGACGCCATAGGCGAAATAATGAATATAACTATGGGTTCAGCAGCCACCGCCGTATCGAATATGCTCTCCGCAAAGGTGTGGATCACTACTCCCACGGTAAGCGTCATCAAAGCGGAAGAGGTAAATTTCCCCGAGCTGGAACCGTCAATCATGGTAAAAATCAAATACACCCAAGGTATTTCGGGTCAAAACGTGCTGGTTCTGAAACAGAACGACGTGCAGCTGATACTTAATCAGTTAATGGGTCTGCCCCTTGAAATTTCGGAGGACTTTCAGTTCGACGAGCTGAATATCTCCGCGGTCTGCGAGGTAATGAACCAGATGATGGGCGCGTCCGCCACAGCCCTTTCGGAGATAATCGAAACAACGGTGGACATCTCCACCCCCGAGGCGCTGGTGCAGAACGGCGACGGAGACGTGCAGACGGAAATTTACGAAATCGCGGGACAGGATTATGTGTGCACGGTAAAGTTCGACCTTACGATAGACGGCGTTATTAAGTCGGAGTTCATTTCGGTGCTCACCATCGACCTCGCCAAGGATATGGCGTCGAAGATGATGGCGGGCTACAATAACGTTCAGGAGGACGCTGCGGCTGCAGCTGCGGTTAACAATGTTCCCGAGCCTGCTCCCGCTCCGGCGACGTCTTCCGGCGGAACTATGTCTCAGGAGGAAATAGAAAAGCTTATGGGAGGCGGCGCTGCCGCAGCTCCTCAGGCAGCAGCTCCGCAGATGCAGCAAATGCCTATGCAGGGCATGCCGCAAATGGGAATGCCTATGCAGGGAATGCCGCAGATGCCCCAAGGTATGCCGATGCAGCAGCCTATGGGCTACCCCGACCCGAATATGGCGGGTATGTACGGTATGTACCCTCAGCAGCAGTACCAAATGCCGCCTATGAATATTCAGCCGATACAGCTGCAAAGTTTCGGCGCGTATCAGAACCCCTCGCTTTCGCAGGATCAGAACGACAACCTTAAGCTCCTTATGGGAGTACCCCTTAACGTTACCGTCGAGATAGGCTCGTGCGTGAGAAAGGTTAAGGAAATACTGGACTTTACGCAGGGTACAATAATCGAGCTTGAACGTCAGGCGGGCGCGCCGGTGGATATAATTGTAAACGGCAATCTTGTCGCAAAAGGCGACGTTGTTGTTATAGATGATAATTTCGCGGTAAGAATTACCGAGATAATCAAGTCAAAATTCCTTGACTCCCTCGGAGGAAAGGAATAGCCCAAAGAGAACTCTCAACGGCCGCGGTACCGCCTGCCGCGCCCGCTTTAGAAAAAATTTCTTGAACGGCGGAGAAACGGAGATTTACTATGGATAAGAAAATTTTGCTTGTTGACGACGCGGCTTTCATGCGCATGATGATTAAGGACGCGCTCACAAAGAACGGTTACACCAATATTCTCGAGGCTGCCGACGGCGAAATCGCCTGCAATACATACGCCTCGGAAAAACCCGACCTTGTTATTATGGACATCACAATGCCCAATAAAACAGGCATCGAGGCTCTCAGGGACATTAAGGCGTCCGACCCTTCGGCTAAGATAGTTATGTGCTCCGCCATGGGTCAGGAATCCATGGTTGTTGAGGCTATCAAGCTGGGCGCGCTGGACTTTATCGTTAAGCCCTTTAAGGCTGACAGAATTCTCCAGACGGTTCAGAAAGTCCTCGGTTAATGTTCGGCGAGGCTTTTACCGTTATTTGCGCGCTGCTGGGAATTATCGGACTGATGTTCCTTGCGTTTTACGCGTCAAGGTGGCTGAATAAGCGGCTGGGCGGCGGAGGTTTCGGCGGCAGCCGCAAGATGATAAAAATTATAGAATGTACGGGGGTCGCTCCCGATAAGCAGCTGATGATAATCGAGGTTGGAAGTAAATGTATGCTTATCGGCGTTACTCCCAATTCGGTGAATAAGATATGCGACCTTGACAGGGAGGATATCGAGCTGTACGGCAGCGATGATACCGTTCCTGCCGCGTCCGCTCAGGCGGGCTTTATGCAGAGCCTTAAAAAGGCTTTCGCGGAAAGAAATAAAGAGAATACCCAAAATAAAGAGGACGGACGGAATGAAAAAGATGATTTTTAAAAAAATTGCCGCGGCTTTTATCTGCGGTACCGTCATGGCGGTTTCATTTCCGGGTCTTACAGCCTTTGCGGCGGCAAACCCCGAGCAGGGCGTTACGGGGATAGTTACTACTATTCCGAATGTGGAAACCTCCGTGCCTCAGACTACAGAGCCGACCCAGACCCAGTTCGGGACAGCTCCCGTTCAGACGGACGAGAACGGCAATCAGGCTGAAACAACGGTTTCGGATACGCTCCCATACGACGAGCCTGTCACGGACGATGACGACGAGGCTGACAACCTGCTTGAATTGCTGAATTTAAACCAAAGCTCCACCACTATCGACCTTATTCTGCTGATAACGATACTGTCGTTAGCTCCGTCGATACTGGTAATGCTGACCTGCTTTACGAGGATAATAATCTCGTTCTCACTTTTAAGGAACGCCATGGGCGTCCAGCAAACGCCGCCCAATCAGGTAATGATAGGGCTTGCGCTTTTTCTGACGCTGTTTATCATGACCCCCGTTATAAGCGAGATGAACGAGGTTGCGTACGTACCGTACAAAAACGGGGAGTATACCTCGGTGGAGGCGGTTCAGGCGGCTTCCACGCCGTTAAAAAAATGGATGCTTGCCAACACAAGCAACGATTCAATGGACTTTTTCCTCGGGCTGACGGATACGGAAATTACCGCCGAGACGGAGGAGGAATTTATCGAGGAGGTCAGCTTTACGCTGGTCGTTCCCGCGTTTATATTAAGCGAAATCAAAATCGGCTTTGAAATCGGCTTTTTGCTGTACATTCCGTTTTTGATTATAGATATTGTAGTTTCAACGCTGCTTATGTCAATGGGTATGATGATGCTGCCGCCGACGACGATTTCCGTGCCGTTCAAGCTGCTGCTGTTTATACTCTGCGACGGGTGGACGCTGCTTATAGGCTCGCTTGTAAGCGGTTTCCATATGTACGCGTAGTGAAAGGAAAATAAAAGGCTATGTCTGAGGAAATGGTTCTGGATATTTTCAGAGAGGCTCTTGTTCTTTCAATAAAACTGGCGGGACCTCTTCTGCTGATAAGCATGCTGGTGGGACTTGTTATTGCCATACTTCAGGCGGCGACCCAGGTACACGAGCAGACCCTTACCTTTGTGCCGAAAGCGCTGACTATAGTCGTACTGCTGCTGCTTATGGCGCCGATGATGATGAACTGGTGCAGCGAGTTTGTCACCCACATTTTCGACATCATAAACGAGGTGAGCCAGCAGACCGGCAGCCGTTGGTAGCGTACAAAAAAAGGCGGAAAGAGCGGGGCGCGTTTTAATCGGGAAGTGTAGGGAGGAAACGGATATTGGATTTCTTTGTTGTCCTGTTTCGGAGCTTTGAGACCAATTTGCTGGTTTTTGCCCGAATACTTTGCATATTTGCCTTTAACCCGATTTTGTCGCGGCGGAACATTCCAACCATAGCGAAAATCGGAATATCCCTTTTTATTACATATATTGTCATTTTAGTGGTTCAGCCCGAGCCTATCGACGCGGGAACAGCCGCGGGCGTCTATCTGATGATGATACTGCGGGAAACCTTTATCGGGCTTGTTATCGGGTTTATTACCGACCTGTTTTTCTACTCGGTGCAGATTGCCGGCGAGATTATGGATATGCAGTCCGGTCTTGGCATGGCTAAGGTTTTCGACCCGGAAACCAATGTTCAGATGTCAATTATGGGTTCGTTCATCAGCTTTATGCTGTACCTGTATTTCTTTGCGACGAATTCCCATATGTCATATATAAAGCTGTTTGTTGTATCTTACGATATAATCCCTATGGGAGAGGGGGGTTTTAACCCCGATTTGGGGTACAGCGTGGCGGTGTACTTCTCGGTGCTGCTGGGGACGGTTATAAAGCTGGCGATGCCGATTATAGCGGCGGAACTGATACTGGAATTCTGTATGGGCGTGCTGATGAAATCCGTGCCGCAGATACAGATTATGGTAATCAACATTCAGCTGAAAGTGGCTTTCGGCTTTGCGATACTGTTTTTGGTGGCAGTGCCGCTGTCGGAGTTTATCGACGGTTACCTTGAAACTTGGCTGGAAACGCTGGAGGAATTTATGGTGATTATGCCGGCGGTTTCCTGACAGGCTGTTTCAAAAATATTTCAGCAATAAAAATAACGACCGCATTGGTGGTGAAAGAATATGCCCGAAAGCAGCGGCGAGAAAACCGAAAAGGCTACCCCCCATAAGCTGCGTGAACAGCGCAAAGAGGGCAACGTCATGCAGAGCAAGGACGTGGTTACGGCGGCGTTTATACTGCTGGTGTTCTTTATGCTCAGGCTTATGGCTAAGCTGATGTACCGCACAGCCACGGACGTTGTTACCTACTGGATAGGCATCGCAGGCGGCGGAATGGAGAATTATACCCTCGACGGCATGCGGGTGTCCACAAAACTTATTTTGGAAATACTTAAGGCTACGGTCTTTATCGCGGGACCCATACTGCTGGCGTCAATACTTGTGCCCGTCATAGTTACGGGAATTCAGACAAAATTTATCTTTTCAAAAAAATCCTTTCAGTTTAAATTAAGCAAGCTCAATCCCTTTCAGGGAATAAAAAAGATGTTTTCCGTATCGTCGGTGTTCGAGCTTGCCAAATCGCTTGTAAAGCTGATAATCCTATTTGTGGTTGTATACGATGAGATAGTTTCGAGAGTTCCCGACTTCGCCAGGCTCTTCAAAATGGAATTGTCCGCGGGACTTCTGTACACCATGGACGCGATTTACTCAATCTGCATGAAAATCGCCGTGGTTTTCGTGGCTGTCGCCGCTATCGACTTTCTTTTCCAGAAATACAAATTCGACAAGGATATGAAAATGACAAAGCAGGAAGTCAAGGAAGAGTACAAGCAAATGGAGGGCGACCCTCAAATCAAAAGCAAACGCCGTCAAAGACAGCAGCAAATGGCTATGAGCCGTATGATGCAGGACGTACCCTCGGCGGACGTGGTGGTGAGAAACCCGACCCACTTCGCCGTCGCGATAAAATACGACGAGGACAAGGACGCCGCCCCCGTGGTGGTGGCAAAGGGCGCGGACAATCTCGCTTTTAAAATTATCGAAAAGGCGGAGGACAGCGGCGTGGCAATCGTTGAAAACGTCCCTCTCGCGAGAGGTCTTTATAAAGAGGTTGACGTGGGCAGAATGATACCTTACAGTTTTTACCAAGAGGTAGCTCAGGTGCTGGCGTTCGTCTACGACATGAGCGGCAGAAAGCCGAAAGGTCTGCAAAAGGTTCAGCCCAATTACCCCAATTATTGATTTTTAGAATTTCAGAATACGGAGGATAGATACGTACCGTGAAAAAAGTAATGAATAATATGGTAACGGTATTCGTTATCCTTGCGATTTTCCTGATAATCATACCGCTGCCGACCTGGCTGCTGGATATGCTTTTTGTTGTAAATATAGCGTTGTCGCTGGTTATCCTGCTGATAACCATGTACATACATGAACCCCTGCAATTTTCAATATTCCCGTCGATGCTGCTTATTACCACTATTTTTCGGCTGGGACTTAACATATCCTCAACCCGTCAGATACTGTCAAATCAAGGAAACGCGGGACACATAGTAGCCGCGTTCGGGCAGTTCGTTATGGGGGGAAACGCCCTCATAGGCTTTATAGTTTTCGTGCTTATTACAGTGGTGCAAATGATAGTCATCACAAAGGGCGCGGAACGTGTTGCCGAGGTAACGGCAAGGTTTACTCTGGACGCCATGCCCGGTAAGCAAATGGCTATCGACGCCGACCTTAACTCGGGTATCATCGACGAGAACGAGGCTAAAGTAAGACGTTCCAAAATACAGCGCGAATCCGACTTTTTCGGAGCTATGGACGGTGCGTCCAAATTCGTTAAGGGCGACGCTACGTTCTCTATCGTGGCGGCTATAGTGAACCTCCTGGGAGGCGCGGTTGTGGGTCTTGTTTTCGAGGGAATGGAGTTTAACAGCGTTCTTACCACCTACACCCTCGCCACGGTGGGCGACGGACTTTGCTCACAGCTCCCCGCGCTGCTTATCTCCACGGCAATGGGTATGATAGTAACCCGTTCAGCCTCGGAGGAAAGCCTTAACGTGGACATCAAAAATCAGTTTACCTCCCAGCCGCTGGTGCTTATTATCGCGGGGGCGGTTATGCTGGTAATGATGCTTATTCCGGGTTTCCCGAAAATTCAGCTTATCGTGCTGGGCGCGGTGCTCCTTGCGCTGGGCATACTTCTCCTGCGCAATCAGCAGCAGCTTGCCGCGGAGACGGATTCCGCCGCAAGGGAAATGGAGGAAAACAAGGCGGCTCTCTCCGAAATGGAGTACTACAAAGATATAGACAACGTTTACAAGCTCCTTAACGTAAAGCCCATTGAAATGGAGTTCGGCTACAGCCTTATTCCCCTTGCGGACGAAGGCTCGGGAGGCACGCTTATCGAGCGCGTGGTAATTTTCAGAAAACAGTTTGCCATGGATATGGGTATGGTGTTCCCCTCGGTGCAGATGACCGATAATCAGCACATCAACCCAAATCAGTATGTTATAAAGATAAAGGGCGAAATCGTCGCCCACGCCGAAATTCTTATGGATCACTACCTTGCCCTCGACAGCGGCAGCGTTACAAAAGAGGTGGAGGGTATAGACACGGTTGAACCCGCGTTCAACATTCCCGCGAAGTGGATTTCCGAGCAGAATAAGTTACAGGCGGAAATCGCGGGGTACACGCTGATAGACCCCACTTCGGTAATTATCACCCACCTTTCCGAGATTATCAAGAATTACGCCCACGAGCTGCTTTCACGGCAGGACGTAAAGACTATGCTCGACAAGCTGAAACAGACAAATCCCACTTTGGTGGAGGATATAGTGCCGAATATTGTTTCTCCCGCGTACCTGCAAAAGGTGCTCTGCCTGCTGCTGAAAGAGGGCGTGCCTATCAGGGACTTGCAGACGATACTGGAAACAATTGCCGACAACCAGCACAATATGAAAGACATCGACATCACCACGGAGTACGTACGTCAGGCTTTGAAGAGGACGATTACAAGGCGGTTCTCGGACGGCGGACAGATACGGGTTCTCACCCTCGACACCGAGACGGAAAACAAGATAGTTTCCTCGGTGAAAAAATCGGAGCAAGGCTCTTACCTCGCCATGGACCCTCAGACCATTCAGGTGCTTATCGCCGCGTTAAACGAGCAGATAGACAGGGTAAAGGAAGTCGTGCCGATGCCTATCGTGCTGACTTCCCCAATTGTGAGGATTTACTTCAAAAAGCTTATCGACCAGTTTATACCAAATATAACCGTGCTTTCGTTCAGCGAGATAGACAACTCGGTGCAGATACAGGCGGTGGGCAACGTCGCTCTGGAGGGAGCGGCGGCTACGGCGTAATGCTTTGCCTCTTACATCTTACTTCCGATAGGGGGTGCTCTTGTGGCTGAAAACGATAAGGAAAACGCCGCGCTCTTACTTCTCAAATATAAGGAAACCGGCGACAAGTCCCTGCGGAACAGCGTGATAATGGCGTATATGGATATTGTGAAGTACGCCGCGCTTTCCACAAGAAATATGTACCTCAAATTCGCCGAAACCGACGACATCATCAACGAGGCGACAATCGCCCTCATGGGCGCGGTGGACAGTTTCGACCCCCAAAAAGGCGTAAAGTTTGAGACGTACGCCTCCATAAAGGTGCGGGGTTCGATAATAGATTTTATCAGGCGGCAGGACTTTGTGCCCCGCTCGGTGAGACGGTTCGCAAAGGATTACGACGCCGCTTACGCCGCGCTTTACGGTACGCTTGACAGAGAGCCTGAGGCAAGGGAAATAGCCGCTTATATGGATATGCCCCTCGACAGGTTTGAAAGCTACACCGCTCAGGCGGCGACAGCCCAGACCCTCTCTTTTGAGGACTTGGTTGCAAACTCGGGGTTTGACATTCCCGACGGCGCGGACGACGACGGAATGTGGTCGTCGGAGGCAAATCTTCACAGGCAGGAGAAAATGAAGTACCTTGCCGAGGCGATAAAGTCCCTCAAGGAAAAGGAAAGGCTTGTCATTACCCTTTATTATTACGAAAAACTGCGGTTTGCCGACATCGCAAAGGTCATGGACGTGTCGGAGGGGCGCGTGTGCCAGATACACGGGCACGCGGTCTCAAAAATGAAAAAATTTATGAAAGACTATGTAAACCAATAGAAAGGAACGTGCTTATGTTAAGAGGTTACTACACCGCCGCAAACGGCATTATCAACGAGCAGAGGATACTTAACGTCATCACCAATAACCTTGCCAACGCCAAGACGGCGGGCTATAAGTCGGACGAGGCTATCCCCACAACTTTCGAGGAAAAGCTGCTGCTGATGAGAAACGGCAGGAGGAGCGAAACGGGAAACATCAGCTACCGCACCATCGAGGTCACCGACACCAACCTTGAGCAGGGTACTATGGAGAACACCCAGTCCCGGCTTGATATGGCGCTGGTGGGCAACGTTTACTTCAATATCGAGGAGAGACGTACCGGCGAGCGGCTTTTGAGCAGGAACGGTCAGTTTACCATAAACGGCGAGGGTTTCCTCACGCTCGGCACTACGGGGTACGTCCTCGACGAAAACGGCGAGCGTATTCAGCTTAACAATTCGGCGGACATTATTGTCGACCGTTTCGGCGAGATTACCACCGCCGACGGCAGGACTATCAATCTGGGTCTGTCGTTCCTCGACCCCGAGGTTGACGTCGAAAAGGTGGACGACAATCTTATGCGTCCCTATGAGGACACGCCGATAGGGAACATTCCCGCGGACGCTATCTATCAGGTGAGACAGGGCTGGTATGAGCGTTCCAACGTGAACGTGGCGGAGGAAACCATTCGGGCTATGGACGCGCAGCAGGTTTTCACCGCGTGCAGCTCGGGACTTAAAATCGCCGACAGCATTAACCAAATGGCTGTAAATCTTTGTCAGATAAATTAGTTTAAATAAATTTACCAAATGTTAAATAAGAAAGGAAATTTACTATGGGTAAAATAGGTTACTACTCAGCGGCGTCCGCCGTAATACATTTCCAAATGGCTATGGACATAACGGGCAATAACCTCGCAAACGTCAATACCAACGGCTTTAAGGCGAGCAGACCCTCCTTTGCCGACCTTATCTACACCGAACGCAACAACGACAACGAGGAAACCCAGTTCGGTCACGGCATGAGGGTGCAGAAAACCGATATGATGTTCGAGCAGTCCCAAATCCGCTCAACGGGCAGAAAAATGGACTGGGCGGCTCTCGACGAGGGATTTTTCGCCTGCGCAACTCCGGAGGGTATCACAACCTACACAAAGGACGGCGCGTTTTACATGACGGAAACCCAGGAGGGCGTGTGGGAGCTTTGCAACGAGGAAGGCGCGTATGTTCTCGACTATGAGGGGAACAGGATAACGATACCGTTCCTTGACGAGGAGTCGCAGGAGATTGACTTTTCGACCCTTACCGAGCAGATAGGCGTGTACCGCTTTGACAACCCCTACGGTCTCGACCAGATAGGCGACAACTATTTCATCGAAACGGCGTCAAGCGGCGCGGCTATAGTCGACCCGCTGGCGACGAAAAAAGAGGGGTATCTTGAGGCGTCCTCCACAAGCGTGGCGAACGAGATGTCAAAGGTAATCGAGTACCAAAGAGCCTATCAGCTCAACATAAACATGGTAAAGACCCACGACGAACTTCAGGGTATTGTGAATAATCTGAGGAATTAGCCTTAATTAAGCAGTCCTCTGAATATTTGGGGGACGGGTTTCACGTCCCGCCCCTGCGAACGGATTGATATAGTTTTAATAAACCTTAATCATACTGAAAAATTTTAATGAAAGGAGATTGCAGTATGTCATTAAATAATGTAAGCGAATTGCAGGATATGCACCTTGACGTGCTGAAAGAAATCGGCAACATCGGCTCGGGCAACGCGGCAAGCTCGCTGGCGGAATTTTTGCAGGTGACGACGGATATAACCGTGCCGTCGGTAAAGCTGCTGGACTTCAGCGAGACGGTGAACTTTTTGGGCGGTCCCGAAAACGTGGCGATAGGAATGCTCGTTGGTATCAAAGGCGATATTACGGGAATGATTTTGTACGTTTTGGAACAGTCCTTTGCCAGCAAGATGACGAAAGCCCTTTTCGGCACGGAGATCGAGGACCTTTACAATATGAACGATATGGAGAAGTCGGTCATTCAAGAGGTGGGCAACATAATGGCTGCCTCGTACATGAACGCCCTTGCGTCCCTGACGGGAATGGTGATAGATATATCCGTCCCCACGCTTACGGTGGATATGGTGGGAGCGATTTTGAGCGTGCCCGCCATCGAATTCGCGCAGGTTGGAGACAAGGTTCTGTTTATAGACGACAGGTTCGTGATCGACAACAGCGAAGTTAAAAGCAATATGATACTTGTTCCCGAACTTTCGTCGCTTGAAACTCTTTTTGAAAAGCTGGGAGTGAGTGTATAATGGTAACGGTGGGTATTGCAGACTTAAACGTCGTCAAATCGCCCGACTCACTGATTACATACGCTTTGGGGTCGTGCGTTGGAATTTGTCTTTACGACAGCGACAGAAAAATTGCGGGTCTTGCGCATATAATGCTGCCTTTGAGTACTGAGGCGGGCGGCGGCGCGGACAATAAACGCAGATACGCCGACACGGGCATTGCGGAACTTGTTCAGATGATGAGTCAGGCGGGAGCGGTACAGTCCAGGCTGACGGCGAAAATCGCAGGCGGCGCGCAGATGTTTAAAGGCAACTCGTCGGCGATGTTTAACATAGGCGAAAGGAACGTAGCGGCGGTGAAAAAGGTTCTCGCCTCCTATCGGATAAGGATAATCGCCGAGGAGACGGGAGCGGATTTCGGACGGACGGTGGTTTTCCACGGAGACGACGGAAAAATGGAAATCCGCGCGGCTATGAAACCGACTAAATTTGTTTAAAAAATAAGAAGTAAGAAATTTTTTTGCGGTGAGTTTCTTACTTCTTATTTTTTAGAGGCGGCACGCGCGTATTGATTTTTCCCCGAAAAGATGATATACTAAAATAAATACACTTAAAGGAATGATTCATATGGGTCAATATGAAAATGCAGTTGAATTGTGGCAGAGGAAAAATATTGCAGCCGACGCGGAACTGGCGGAGGCTTTAAACGGTCACAGCATAGCTTTTGCATACAATTCGGGGAAAATCGAAAACGACAAAATCACCTACAACGACACGCGGGAAATTTTTGAGCACGACGGCGTAACGTCCTACACGGGGGACTTGCGCACCCTGTTTGAAATCAGAAACGCCAAAGCCGCCAACGAGCTGTTTTTGACGGCGTTTAACGAGAAACGTCCTCTTGACGAGGATTTTTTGAAAGAACTGCAAAGCTGTCTGACCCAGAACACCTATGACGAAAGGCGGTGGCAGTTAGGGGAACGCCCCGGGGAGTACAAACGTCACGACTATGTTACGGGCAGGGAGGAAGTCGGAGCGGCGCCCGAGGACGTGCATGAGGAAATTTCCGAGCTGCTTGAGGAGCTGCGTGACATTCAAAATAAGGACGCGCTCACGGCGGCGGCGTATTTCCACGCGAAATTTGAAAACATTCACCCGTTCGCCGACGGCAACGGCAGGGTGGGGCGGCTTGCTATGAATTATTTTTTGGTAAGGCATAACCACCCGCCAATTACAATCCACGAGGAGGACAGAAAGGAATATTACGCTGCGCTGGAGGCTTGGGATTTAAGTCAGGAACTTGACCCGCTGCGGGATTTCTTAAAGCGACAGACGGAGAAAACTTGGGAAAAGCAGATACTGAGAAACGAAAAAAACCGAAAATAGCGATTTTTTATAAAGAGCTGCCGCACGCAATAAAAATGTACCCTAAAATTGGGTACATTTTTTATTTTATAACCGAATTTAAGAAATAAATTTCATGGGAGAAAGCTGCCCTTGCCGGCAAAGTACGCCTAATATTACTCCGCAACCGCCGCGACTTTCAGCATATTCGTGTTCCCCGCGACGCCCAGCGGAATTCCCGCCGTCAGCACCACAAGGTCGCCCTTTGCCACAAGTCCGCTCTTTTCGGCGGCAACTATGGCGCTGTCGAAAAGCTCGTCGGTGTTGTCTTTTTCGTCCATTAAAACGGGGTAAACGCCCCAGCTCATGCTCATCTGCCGCAGCACCGTTTCGCTTGGGGTACAGCCGATTATCATGCAGGACGGGCGGAATTTCGACAGGTGTCTTGCGGTCGTTCCCGACTTCGTAACCGTCACTATAGCTTTCGCCTCGATGTCGTTGGCGGTGGTGACGGCGGCGTGGGAAATGGCGTTTGTCATGTTCTTAACCGTGGAAATGGGTTTCTTTGAAAGGCGGCTGATGTAGTTAACGTCCTGCTCGGTGGTTTCGGCGATAAGAGCCATTGTGCGCACCGCCTCGACAGGGTGCTTGCCCGCGGCGGTCTCGCCCGAAAGCATTATGGCGGACGTGCCGTCGTAAATGGCGTTTGCCACGTCGGTAATTTCGGCGCGGGTGGGGCGTGGGTTGGTTATCATAGACTCCAGCATTTGGGTGGCGGTGATGACCTGTTTTCCAGCCATATATCCTTTGGCAATAATTTCCTTTTGAATGGCGGGGATTTGCTCAAAGGGTATCTCCACGCCCATGTCGCCCCGGGCGACCATAATTCCGTCGGCGGCGTCGATAATTTCGTCGATGTTGTTTACGCCGTCCATATTCTCGATTTTGGCGATTATGCGGGGGGTACTCCAGCCAAGGCTTTTGGTAAATTTTTTCATGTAATTTATGTCCGCCGAAGAGCGTACAAAAGAGGCGGCGATAAAGTCAAACCCAAGCTTTGAGCCGAATTCGAGGTCGCTCATGTCCCGCTCGGAAAGATAGGGCATTGAAAGCTCCACCCCGGGGACGTTTATGCCTTTGTTGTCGGAGACCGTTCCTCCCGAAATCACGCGGCACACGATGTCCGCAGCGGTAATTTTTTCGGCTTTCAGCTCGATAACGCCGTCGTTGATGAGAATAGCCGTGCCCACGGAAATATCGGCGGGAAGTCCCTTAAAAGTGATGGAGGCGCGCTCGGCGGTGCAGGGAATATCCTCGGTGGTGAGGGTGAAGAGGTCGCCGTCTTTTATCTCAACGGGCTTGCCGTCGGCGAATTTGCCGAGACGGATTTCGGGACCTTTGGTGTCCAGCATAGTGGCGACGGGCAGCCCCAGCTCTTTACGGAGGCGGCAGACCTGTTCAAAGCGGCGTTTGTGCACCTCATAGTCGCCGTGGGAGAAGTTGAACCGCGCCACGTTCATGCCGGCGAGCATCATTTCCCGCATGATATTGTCGTCGTCGGTGGCAGGACCTATGGTGCAGACGATTTTGGTTTTTCTCATAAACAACATTCCTTTTCATTGATTTTTTCAAAAAAATTTCCAACTATTATATTACACTATTTTTTGCAATATGTCAATGTAAAATTCGTGTTGAAAATGATAAATTATTATTTAGTACAATACGGCGGTTTAAAATTTACCGCATAAATAAATGTTGTTGCATTGGTAAAATTGCACAAAATTTTCCCAAATTATTTTTATTAACAATTGCATAAATTTATAGACTTTTTGAGAAAAATATTGTATAATATACATAAATATAAAATACGAAAGGACGTTTTTAATATGAATGAAATGGAAATCAAAGAGCAAATGTGCGATGTGTGCCATAAAATGTGGCAGTTGGGCTGGGTCGCCGCCAACGACGGGAACGTCTCCGTGCGGCTTGAGGACGGCACTTTTTTCGCCACGCCCACGGGCATAAGCAAGAGCTTTATTACCCCCGACAAAATCGTCAAAATAAACGGGTCGGGCGAGGTTCTCGAGGCGAAGGACGGCTACAGACCGTCCTCGGAGATTAAAATGCACCTGCGCTGTTACGAGGAACGCCCCGACGTCGGGGGGGTCGTTCACGCTCACCCGCCCACGGCTACGGGGTACGCGGTGGCTAATATCGCGCTGGACGGCTATACTATGATTGAGTCCGTTATCGCGGTGGGGAGCGTCCCCGTGACCCCTTACGGCACGCCGTCCACCTATGAAGTCCCCGAAGCTATCGCGCCCTATTTGCAGGAGCACGACGTTATGCTTTTGCAGAACCACGGCGCGCTGACGGTGGGCGCGGATTTGCTCACCGCCTACTACCGTATGGAAACGCTGGAGCTGTTCGCGAAAATTTCCCTTACGGCGCACCTGCTGGGGGGCGAGCAGGAGATTTCCCGCGAGAATATAGACAGGCTCTGCAATATGCGGGCGCAGTACAAGGTTACGGGCAAGCACCCGGGGTACAAAAAATACCCGCATGGCAGTAAATAGTTTACAGTGTACAGTTGACAGTTATTTTGAAATTTTGCAGGGACGGGTTTCCCGTCCCACGGAGGTAAAATATGACAAGAAAAACTGTTGCCTTGGCGGACGGCAGGGTCGTTTATTACGTTTCGGACAATTGGAAAAACGGCGGAGACGTTTTGGTGTTTCTGCACGGTCTTACCGCCAATCACACTATGTTTGAACGGCAGTTTGAATATTTTGAGGACAAGTACAATATAATCGCTTGGGACGCCCCCGCTCACGGCGAATCGCGTCCGTTTGCGGATTTTACCTATCCTAAGTCTGCCGAAATTCTTAAAAAGATTTTTGACGAAAACGGCGTGACGGCGGCGGTTCTTGCGGGGCAGTCAATGGGCGGGTATATCGCCCAGTCCTTTATAAAGCGTTACCCCGAAAATGTCGGAGCTTTTATCGGTATAGACACAACGCCTTTCGGCGAGGGGTACTACTCAAAATCCGATATTTTCTGGCTGAAACGGATTGAACCGCTGGCAAGGCTGTACCCCGCAGGCATTATGAAAAAGGCAATTGCAAAGCAGGTTTCCGTTACGGAAAAGGGGCGCGGAAATATGCTTTCAATGCTTGAGCCTTACGGCAGAGACGAGCTTTGCAGACTTATGGGAATTGGATATGCCGCTTTTATCGAAGATAACTGCGATTTGAAAATACCCTGTCCCGTGCTGATAATTCTCGGAGAAAAGGACAAAACGGGAAAAATGCAAAGCTATTGCAAAGAATGGGCAAGGCGCACCGATTACCCGCTGAAAATCATAAAAAACGCGGCGCACAATTCAAACGTTGATAATCCCGATGATGTAAACAAGGCTATTGAGGATTTTATAAACTGTGTTGAAACGGAACAAGGCGCGGTATAAATTTCTTGCCTCTTGATTTCTTGCAAAACAAAGCGGGACGGGTTGCCCGTCCCCTGCAAATTGCGGTAAATGCAACCGTAGGGGCGGATTCCATATCCGCCCGCCGCGTACATTTCCGCACATTTTAAACGGGCGTATACAGGATACGCCCCTACAAAATGTGTAGAAAGGAGTTTGATTATGAGCAAAGCCGTATTTTCAAAAATAAAAATTCCTCTTGTGATAATCGGCGTGATTTTGGTTTTAAACGCCGCGCTTTGGGTACTCACGTATGTGCCCAAAGGCAAATATGAAAACGCCGAAATTTCAATAGGCGAAAGCGCGGTATTTTCGCAGAATGATTTTGAACAGGCGGAACAGGCTGTTTTTGCGGAATTTGAAAATTTCGGCGGCTGTGAAATGCTTACGCTTGTTTACGACGAGAATATAAGCGACGGCTATATAAATAATTTTTATCCCGAATATCACGAAAAATACGGGGTTGATATAATGGTGCTTTGCTCGGATTTCAAAACGCCGAAATATGATTTTGACGGCGGATTTAATCCAAATCAAGTGTACCGCGAATGGAAGTGGATAATGATAAAGCGGGACGGCGAATGGTCTGTCGGCGACAGGGGATTTCCATAAAATTCTTGCCTCTTACCTCTTGATTTCTTGCAAAACAAAGTAAAATATTCCCGTATTTCACTCTAACAGGAAAAATGCCAAAAGGCTTTTTTAATAAATTCTAAAAGGAGAAGATTAAAATGAACAGATTTATCCTCAATGAAACTTCCTACCACGGAGCGGGCGCAATTGCCGCTATCAAGGACGAGGCTGTCGGCAGGGGCTTTAAAAAGGCTCTCGTTTGCTCCGACCCCGACCTTATCAAATTCGGTCTGACCAAAAAGGTTACGGACGTTCTTGACAGCGCGGGTCTTGCCTATGACATTTACTCCGAAATCAAGCCAAACCCCACTATCGAGAACGTTCAGTCGGGCGTTGCGGCGTTCAAAAAAGCGGCGGCGGACTGCATTATCGCTATCGGCGGCGGCTCGTCCATGGACACCGCAAAGGCTATCGGCATAATTATCACAAACCCCGATTTTGCGGACGTTCGCAGTCTTGAGGGCGTTGCCGACACGAAAAACAAGTGCGTGCCCATTTTCGCCGTACCCACAACAGCGGGAACAGCCGCCGAGGTAACGATTAACTATGTTATCACCGACACCGAAAAGAACCGCAAAATGGTCTGCGTTGACCCCCACGACATTCCCGTTGTGGCGTTCGTCGACCCCGATATGATGTCGACTATGCCGAAAAGCCTTACCGCCGCCACGGGTATGGACGCGCTCACTCACGCTATCGAGGGCTACATCACAAAGGCGGCTTGGGAGCTTTCCGATATGTTCCACCTGAAAGCAATTGAGATTATTGCGAGAAGTCTCCGCGCCGCTGTTGAAAACAATCCCGACGGCAGGACGGATATGGCTCTCGGTCAGTATGTTGCGGGCATGGGTTTCTCAAACGTCGGTCTGGGTATCGTCCACTCAATGGCGCACCCCCTCGGCGCGCTTTACGACACACCCCACGGCGTTGCCAACGCTATCATTCTGCCCACGGTTATGGAATATAACGCTCCCGCCACGGGGGAGAAGTACCGTGAAATCGCAAGAGCAATGGGCGTAAAGGGCGTTGACGGTATGTCCCAAGAGGAGTACCGCAAAGCCGCTATCGAGGCGGTTAAAAAGCTTTCGCAGGACGTTGGCATTCCCGCCGACTTAAAGGACATCGTAAAGCCCGAGGATATACCTTTCCTTGCCCAGTCGGCGTTTGACGACGCGTGCCGTCCCGGCAACCCGAGAGATACTTCCGTTGAGGAAATTACCGAGCTTTATAAATCTCTTATGTAGTTGATATTACACTGTAATTTTGTAGGGGACGGGTTTCCCGTTCCTTGCAAAATTAATAATTAATAATTATTAATTGTTAATTATTAATTATTAATTATTAATTAAATTCAAAGGTGTTGATAAAGATGATAAATAACCCGATAATAAGAAAAATGTCGGAGGAAATAGTGAAAATCTGCTCCCCTTTGCAGATTTTTCTCGCCACGGCTAAAACCAACTCAAAGGGGGAGCTTTCCCGCTTTAAGCTGTGCGTGGTGGCGGCGGACGGGTACGACGTGCACTCGCTGGAGACGGAAATCCTGCTGAAAACCGACTGCCCCGTGCCCTGCGACATAATCGCCTATAACATAAGCGAGTGGAACGAGTGCCTTGACGACGATTTTTCATTCGCCTACAGAATTGAAAACGAGGGGAATTTGATATATGAGCAGAAACAGTAGCCACTCCACCGACAGCAAGCGTTATTACGACTGGCTTTATCACGCTTGCCTCGATATAATGTCCGCACGGGCGCTTATGGAGGACGAGCGGCTGTCAAAGCCCGTGGTTTTCCACTGTCAGCAGGCTATGGAAAAGGGTCTGAAAGCGTTTTTGCTGTACAAGCACCGCAAGCTCTTCGACGGGCACAACCTGACTTGGCTGTGCAAACAGGCGGCTATGACAGACCAGTCTTTCACAAAATTTATCGGCAAGAGTACCCTGCTTAACAGGTACTACATAGAAACGCGGTACCCCGCCGACATTCCCGAGGAAATCGGCAGGGAGCTTGTCAAAGAAATTCTTTCCGCCACCGAGGAAATGCTGGAGGAAATCTGTTCGCTGACGAAATTTGATTACCGCAGTTACCGCAAGAAAGGGAAGTATTGGCTTACTAACAGTTGACAGTTTATAGTTGACAGTTTATAGTTAAAGCGTACCCTTTGGGGTACGCTTTGTTTTTTGGTTACGCGGTCTGTTCCCGCGGTTTGGCTCTTTTGAATTTTGACAATTCCTCTTTGGTAAGCTCGGGACAGTCCTCGTCAAAGGTTATTTCCCTGTCCTCCAGCTCTTTGAGCATTTTTACCTGTTCCTCGGAAAGACTTTTGTTAAGGTCAATAGTTTTTCTTATTATCATAGTATTCCTCCTTTTCAAACCTTGTGGCTTTTCTTGCGGAAATTATTCTTACCGCGTTTACCCTGTCGGTATACACAACCATAACGATAACGGCTTTTCCGTCGATTTCTCCAATGGTTATGTATCTGTCCTCGTTCGCCGAGTGACGTTCGTCAAATTTTTCAATACGGTAAAAATCCTTGAAAACACGCGACGCCGTTTCAAAATCTATACCGTGTTTGATTATATTTTTACGTTCTTTTTCCTCGTCCCATTCAAAATTCATTTTGTTTCTCCTAAAATTCTTTACTTATATTATAGCACATTTTTATATGCTTTGCAACACAATTGCGAAAAAAAATAAAAAAGCGTACCCCAAAAAAAGATACGCTTTAACTGTCAACTATACACCGTCAACCGTCAACTGTTCAAGCCATAGCCGCACGCACGCGTCCGAGGGCATTCTCCAGTCGCCCCGCGGCGAAAGGGTAACGCTGCCCACCTTAGGCGCGTCAGGCAGACAGGAGCGCTTGAACTGCTGGGAGAAAAACCGCTTGATAAACACAGTCAGCCACTTTTTTATCGTATCCTTATCGTACGTACCCTCAAAGGACTTTTCCGCGATACGCAGGATTTTTCTCGGCGGGAAACCGCACCGCACAAAGTAGTAAAGGAAAAAATCGTGCAGCTCATAAGGTCCCACAATATCCTCGGTTTTCTGGGAAATCTCCCCCTCGGAGGGCGGCAAAAGCTCGGGGGAAACGGGGGTGGCAAGCACGTCCGCCAAAACCTCCGAAAGCCGCTTGTTGTCGGTGTGATTACTCTCATAGGCAACCAAGTGCCGCACCAAGGTTTTGGGGACGCTTGCGTTCACGCCGTACATCGACATATGGTCGCCGTTATAGGTCGCCCAGCCGAGAGCAAGCTCGGACAGGTCGCCCGTCCCGATGACGATACCCCCCGTTTGGTTGGCAATATCCATAAGCACCTGCGTACGCTCCCGCGCCTGACCGTTTTCAAAGGTAACGTCAAGTTTTTCGGTACTTTGCCCGATGTCGGCAAAATGCTGACGTACCGCCGCCGTGATGTCGATTTCTTTCAGTACCGCCCCATACGCCTCGGCAAGGCAGCAAGCGTTGCTTTTGGTACGGCTCGTCGTGCCGAAACAGGGCATTGTCACCGCGATAATGCCCCTGCGGTCAAGACCCAGCATATCAAAGGCGTGGACGGCAACTATCAGCGCAAGGGTGCTGTCAAGTCCCCCGGAAAGCCCGATAACGGCGGTTTTGCACCCGATATGCCGCAGACGGGTTGCAAGCCCCACCGCCTGCATTGTGAGAATTTCCTCGCAGCGTTCGTTAAGGTCGTGCCTGTCCGCGGGCACAAAGGGCATAGGCGGGAAACGGCGTTTCAGGTCCAAATCTTTCGGGGTGATAAAAAAGTGCCCGATTTCAAATTCCCGTGTACGGCTACAGCTGTCGGCGGAGAACGTGTTCATACGCCGCCGCTCGGCAATGAGCCTTTGCAAATCGATTTCCCCAACGGTCAGACCCGTGGTGAATTTTTTGCTTTCGCCGACTACAGTCCCGTTTTCGGCGATAAGGTTGTGTCCGCTGAAAATAAGGTCTTGGGTGGACTCCCCCATACCCGCGTCGGCGTAAATATAGCCGCACACGCACCGCGCCGACTGGCTTTTCACAAGCTGACGGCGGTAGTCCCCCTTGCCGATAATTTCGTCCGAGGCGGAGAGGTTGCATATAACCGTCGCGCCTTGATAAGCAAGCTTGCCCGAGGGCGGCTCGGGTATCCACAAGTCCTCGCAAATCTCCACGCCCACAACAAGCTCGGGGATAATACTGCCGAAAATCACGTCGCCGAACGAAATATATTCACCGTCAAAAACAATACCCCGAACGCCCCCCTGCCAAGGGGTAAAGTGCCGTACCTCGTAAAATTCCGAGTAAGCGGGAATATTTTTTTTGGGTACAAACCCGACAATTCCCCCCTTGTTTACCGCCGCTGCGCAGTTGTAGAGCTTGCCGTCAACCTCGAAGGGAACGCCGACGAACGCCAGCAAATCGCAGTCCGCAGTCTCCCGGGCAATTCTTAAAAGAGCCTTTTTCGCGCCGTCCAAAAGCGTTTTTTGCAGGAACAAGTCCCCGCAGGTGTACCCCGTCACGCAAAGCTCGGGGAACACCGCGATTGAAACGTCCTCAGCCGCCGCCTGTTTGATAAGCTCGATAATCCTGTCGGCGTTGTGTTCGCAATCCGCAACCTTTATATCGGGGGTCGCCGCCGCAACCCTGATAAAT
>JAMPDU010000029.1 GCA_023665505.1 Ruminococcus sp. | reverse complement strand
GTGTCGGGAACGTCGGGTGTGTCGGGAGTTTCCGGAGTAACGTCTTCAACGGGAGTGTCTGGAACGTCGGGTGTCTCGGGAGTTTCCGGTGTAACGTCCTCAACGGGCGTGTCGGGAACATCGGGAGTATCGGGAGTTTCCGGAGTAACGTCCTCAACGGGTGTGTCGGGAGTGTCGGGAGTTTCCGGAGTAACGTCCTCAACAGGTGTGTCGGGCACGTCGGGAGTGTCGGGAGTTTCCGGCGTAACGTCCTCAACGGGAGTGTCGGGAACATCGGGTGTGTCGGGAGTTTCCGGAGTAACGTCCTCAACGGGGGTGTCGGGAACGTCGGGTGTCTCGGGAGTTTCCGGCGTTACGTCCTCAACAGGAGTGTCGGGAACGTCGGGTGTGTCGGGAGTTTCCGGAGTAACGTCCTCAACGGGGGTGTCGGGAACGTCGGGTGTCTCGGGAGTTTCCGGCGTTACGTCCTCAACAGGAGTGTCGGGAACGTCGGGTGTGTCGGGAGTTTCCGGAGTAACGTCCTCAACAGGTGTGTCGGGAACGTCGGGAGTATCGGGAGTTTCCGGAGTAACGTCCTCAACGGGCGTATCGGGAACGTCGGGTGTGTCGGGAGTTTCCGGAGTAACGTCCTCAACGGGAGTGTCGGGAACATCGGGTGCCTCGGGAGTTTCCGGAGTAACGTCCTCAACGGGAGTGTCGGGAACATCGGGTGTCTCGGGAGTTTCCGGAGTAACGTCCTCAACAGGAGTGTCGGGAACGTCGGGTGTCTCGGGAGTTTCCGGAGTAACGTCCTCAACGGGAACGTCGTCCTCTACAGGTTTCTCCTCCTCAACAGGCGCGGGCGGCGTAACCTTATTAACAATAACTTGCTCGTCGTAAGAATTTGCGCCGAATTCATTGCAGCCCTCGTAACTGCTGCAAATCAGCGAACCCTCAAAGTGGTTGCCGCTTACGCCGTCAGCGCTCGTAACTTTTGCATTAACCGCCATAAGCGCGCCCATGTTGTCCTGAATGGTTACGCTCTCGGCGTCGGGGACGTTGAAAATAATATTTTTATTGTTAGCCGTACCGTTTGAAATCGTTTCCTTGGCGTAGAACGCGCCCGCGTTTACGGACAGGTCGACGCTGCCCTCGCCGACGATATTTACGATACAGTGCGAACCCTTGGGCACATTAAAGCTGAACGAAAGCTGTCCGCCGCCGTTTGCGCGCATGGCGTTGAACTCGTCAACGGTGATGTTGAACACGTTAAGCTCAGGATCGGAGCCGTTGAAATTGATTTCCGCGCCCCACCACTGGTTTTGCGAAACGGTACCGTTAGCCTCCAGCTGCGCCAAAGAACTCGAAGTCGCCTCAAGCTGCTTGAAAGCCTCGTCGAAATCGATTGACTCGTCGGACACGCCGTTGTGGAAACTTCCGCTCACTTCGCCGCCCACAACAACCTTGCCCGCGGTGTAATCGCCGGGAACGGAAACGTTTCCGCCCGCCGCCAGATTGCCCAGCTGACCGTTGCTGCTTATGTCCGCGCCGTTTACGCTGTAATCGCCCTTAACGAACACGTTAAAGCCGTTAGCCGCGCCCAGCAGGGAGCTTGCCGCGGAAACCTCTTCCGCCGCGCTTTCCTCCATGTTGGTGGAAATTCCCTTTGTGTCGTCGCCGTTGTCAGCCTCGTCGCCTTGGCGCACGTCGGTTTCCTCGCCGTCCTCGTCGAATGTGGAGTTGAAACCCGCCTTGCCTGTCGTCAGAGCCTCCTCGGCGGAAACGTCAGCCCCCGCGTTTGCGCCGAACATTGCAAGAGCAAATGAAAACGCAACGGCGGATTTCATTAATATTTTCTTTTTATTGTTGTCATTATTCATAACGCATCCTCCTTATCAGAATAAATAGACAAAACTCCGCGAAAATATTTGTTAATTCTGTCAAAATCCCGTGTATAACACAACAGCGGGACTTTATTTCTTATAAAAATTATATCATATTAATTGCAAAAAATCTACAATTTTTCTTGAAAAACTTTTACAAATTTTTCGCAAAAAATTAGTTATTTTGTACATAAAATAATTGTGAAATTATTAACATAACTTTAACTTGTTAACTTTTTATATTATATTCATGTAAACCGTTACATGACATTGTTTTTTCGGCGGAATTCACACCCGTTTCGCCATAAGCTCGGGGTTGTAGGCGTACTCCACAGCCGTTTCCGCGGAAATAATTCCGTCCTTATAAAGCTTGACGAGGGCGCTGTCCATAGTCTGCATACCCGCCTCGGATTGAAGTATAGTCTCGATTTGGTGGGTTTTCTGCTCCCGTATCATCGTCCGTATCGCGCTGTTGACGTTCATAATCTCAAACGCCGGCACAAGTCCGCCGCCGACCGCGGGCACAAGCTGCTGTGTCACAACCGCCCGCAGCACCATGGAAAGCTGCACCCGTATCTGGTGCTGCTGATTTGTGGGGAACACGTCGATAATCCTGTCCACCGTGTTCGCCGCGCCGTTTGTGTGCAGGGTTGACAGCACCAACTGACCCGTCTCGGCGGCGGTCATGGCGATGTTTATGGTCTCGAAATCCCGCATTTCGCCCACGAGAATGACGTTTGGAGCTTGCCGCAAAGCCGCCCGCAGCGCGTTCACGTAGCTGTCGGTGTCGATGTTGATTTCACGCTGGCTGATAATGCACTTTTTGTGCTTGTGGAGGAACTCGATGGGGTCCTCGATGGTGATTATGTGCCCCTCGCTGGTGGAATTTATGCGGTCGATAATGCAGGAAAGGGTGGTGGACTTGCCGTTTCCCGCCGCCCCCGTCACCAAAACGATACCGCTTTTCGTGTCCGCAAGGTTCATAACCCCGTCGGGAATTCCCAATTTTTGGCTGTCCGGCAGCTCAAAGGGCACGCACCGCAAAACCGCCGAAAACGACCCCCGCTGGCGGTAAATATTCGCCCTGAAACGCCCCGTCCCCGCGATTGAAAAGGAGAAATCCATTTCGCTTTTCAAGTCGTCGGGGCTGCCGATGTCGATGCCCGCAAGGCTGAAAATTTCGTACACCGCCGCCTTTGTGTCCGCGGGCATAAGCGGCGCGCCGTCCGCGGGCACGACCCTGTTGTCGATTTTGTAAGCAAGGCTCGCCCCCGAAATTATGAAAATATCCGAGGCATCTTTCTTTACGGCGTCCACTAAAATTTGTTTAATATCCATAACCGTACATTCTCCTTTTTGGTAAATTATACAATATTTTTGTAGTACTCAACAAAATTTCCCCAAATTATTCTCCGTCCCAAACATTCAGGGTTGTACCGCTCTGCTCGGCGGTTGAACCCGTCCGCCAAGAAATAATTTCAAACCCCTCACCCGTAAATTTCACCCGTGAAAAAATGCTTTGGGTCGAATTTATGGGCGTACTCCAGCTGACCTCAATGCCACCGAAAACGTTTTCGTATGTAATATTTTCCATACCGTCCAATTCTGCCAAAAGCAGGAAATCCGCAGGGTCGCCGTACCCCGAAACAACGCCGTCAACCTCGGCAAGAACGCGCTTTGCCGCCAAATCCGCCGCATAGTAGGACTTCGTGTACTCCGCGCTTTTTTGGCTGTACCTGTTCTCGCCGCTTGCCGTGGAGTAGGACAGCGCCGCCAGCATCGTCAGGCAAAGCACCACGAAAATCATCATTATCGAAAGGTAGCCCGTGCCTATTCCCGCGGGCTTTCTGCCGCTTTTTCCGTTCATTCCGCGCCCTCCTTT
Source organism: Ruminococcus sp. (assembly GCA_023665505.1). Classification (GTDB taxonomy): domain Bacteria; phylum Bacillota; class Clostridia; order Oscillospirales; family Ruminococcaceae; genus RGIG8773. The sequence continues at coordinate 23,572 of JAMPDU010000029.1, read as the reverse complement.
TCCTGCGGGACGTACGCCCCCGAGGTCATAACGTAAAGCACTTCGCCGTTCCCGCCCTCAAAGCTGATACTCAAAGTCTTTAGCACGCCGCCGCTGTACTCCTCAAAAGCGACCACGTTCATAATTACCGTGCAGGACGGCTCATCGGGCGAGTACGCAAAGTCCTCCGACAGCGGTACAATAAGGCTTTCAAAACCGCCCGACGGGGTTTCGACAGCCGAAACTTCGGGGGAATTTTCGCCGAAAAGCGTTTTGCCAACAGTTTCCAAATCTCCCGTTTCGGAAAAAATTTCCGCCGCCGACTGTGCGCAAAACGCTATGCCCTCGGTGCGACGACTGATTTTCGCAAGCCTGTCGGACGCCGCGAAAGAGTTCAAAATTATCGCCGCCGCAAGGCTGAAAAACAGCAGCACGATTATCATTTCGAGAAAAAACAGGTTGAACCGCAACGCCCGGGCGCGTGGTTTAGTCGGACTTTTCAACTTCCGCGCCTCCTCCCGGAACTCGGCAGTAGGCGGCAAATTCCCTGCCGTCCGCCCCCGCCGCCGAAATTTTTACAAGACCCTCCGCCGCCGAAACCGTGAAATTTTCCGCGTTGAAAACGGGTTCACCGCCCTCGGCGGAAACCTCGCTCCCCTCGGGAAAAAGCCGCTCATACAAAACGCCGTCCCGCGCGTAGATGAGGGTTTGACTTCCGTAATTTTCCAGCAAAATTTCGTTTTCGGCAAGAATTTCCGCCCCGTCGCAGGAGCGCAGCTTGTTTGTCACGTACCGCACCGCCGCCGCCGAATTGAACGTGTCGTCGTAATTTTCCGAAATTCTTTTGTACGCCGTCGCCGCAACGGTAATAATTACCAAACAGCACACGGTGAAAATCAGGAACAAAACCATGCTCCCCGCCGCGCTGACCGTCTCGGAAAGCTGCCTGCTGTCCGCCCTGTTCATGATTTTTCCCCCTTTTCGATAACGGTGACCGTGGGGCTGACGTTCGCCCCGAAGTACTCGTAGTGTACTATATAAATGTCGCTGCCGACGTTCACGCCGTAGTTTTCCTCAAGGTACGACAGCTCTTTCGGGTACTCGCCCTCGATTGAGTAGCAAAGCGCCGCGCCGTTCATAACCGACTTTTTCAACGCCTCGGCGCGGTTTTTGTCGGAACTTTTCCCGGCGTTTCCCACCGAAATCAAAAGCCATGCCGCAATCAGCGCAAACAACGTTACAGACGCAATCCATGACTTATTTATCCCGCTTTTTTTCATATGCGGCAGATCCTTTCTTTTAAATTTTTGCAGAATTTTTATGTACTATTTGCAGACTATTCATTAAATATTTGCTAATAAAAGTCAACCAACGTGAGACATAATATCCATAAGCGGCAGCATAACCGTCAGCAAAACCGACCCGATAATCACCGCCAAAATGCCGATTATGGCAGGCTCGATAAAGGAAACCGCCCCGTAAATTTTCCTGTCGCACTCCTCGCCGAAACGCAGGCTGATTTTTTCCCAAGCCGCGTCGATTGAACCCGACTTGTACGCCACTTTCAGCGAGTGGGCGTAAATTCCCGGCAAAAGCTCCGAAGATTTCAGCGCGTCCGCAAAATATTCGCCGTCCAGCACCATTTTTTCGCAGCCCTTTATGCGAGACAAAATGTTCTTGTTTTCAGTAAGACCCGCCGCCAATTCCAGCGACTGCTCGGGGGAAATGCCGCATTCCGCCATCATCGTCAGCGCATTGGTAATATCTGCCATAGCCATAGACTCCGACAGACCCTTTGTCAGCACGAAATTTGTGAAAATTTTCGACAGCCGCCGCCGCGCCGAGGGGATTTGCATAAGCGCCGCCGTGACAAGCGTTACCGCCAAAACAGCCACCAGTACGACCATAACCCCCGTTCCGAGGCTGTACGCGAACGACACGCTGTCGTCCACCATTGCCGCCGCGCTGTCGTCGAACTGGGCGTAAATGTCCCGAAACATCGGTATGACTTTTATTACCAGCACGATGATTACCACCGTCATCATCGCCAGCAAAATCAGCGGGTGAGAAACCGAGCTTTTCACCGTCTGCCGCAGGTCTGCCCGCCTTGAATAGTAGTCCGCCAGCCCCTTTAGCGCGTCCTCGAGACGCCCTGTTACAGAGCCAATTTTTACCATTTTTACGGCGTAGGACGGGAAAATTCCAACCTTTTCCATAGCGTCGAAAAGGGTGACTTCGCCGTTCATATGCTCTGCCAGCATGCCCGAAATCTCCTTAAAACGGCGGTCGCTGCCCTCTTCCGAAATAACCGCCATTCCGTCCGCAAGGGGAATTCCCGCCTCCATAAGCATGGCAAGCTGTTCGCAGAAAAAAGCGGTTTCCTCGTCCGTAAGCATTTTTATTGCCATATGAAACCAATTCCTTTCATAAATATTCTATAAATAATCTGCAAATATTCTGCAATTTGTCTGCAAATATTTAATATCTGTACACCGCCGAGTAGTTTCCCTCGTCCGAAATATATGCGGCAATTTTTTCCTTGTCTGAATTACTGGAGTAAAAAGTGGCGTCCGCAATGTTATAGCCCTTATTTTTAAGGAACAGCTCGGGAGTAATCCACCCCGTTTCCTCGGTGTAAACCTCGTTCCAAGCGTGGTAAATTTCCGGCTCGGCGTAGCCTATGACAAGCCGCGCGGGAATTCCCTGAGAACGGCACATCGCCGCAAAAAGCGAGGTGTAATCAAAGCAAATTCCCGTCCCCTTTGAAAGGGTGGTATCGGGGTACGGCACATAGCTCGTCACCGAGCCGCCCCGCACGTTCGCCGCAAGAGTTTTATCGTAGGAAATATTTTCCGTCACATAGGTAAAAATTTCCGCGATTTTTTCCACGCTGTCGGTAATCCCCGCGCAGACCTCCGCCGCTTTTTTCACGCATTGGGAATTACTGTCAAAATCCACATACTTATTCGGATAGAGATATGTGGACACGCTGCTGGCAATATTTGCCTGAAAACTGCCTTCGGCAAGTTTGGCAAATTGATTTCCCGAAAACTGCTCGTAAAGCTGAACTTCGTAATTTCCGCTGCCCATGAGAGGGAAAAATTCTCTTTTTCCGGGGGTCAAATCGTGGTCGTAACGAACCTCTCCGCAGATGATTCGGAGCTTTGCCGCAGCCGCTGTACCGCTGTACAACGCTGAAATATATCCCTCCGCCGCATAGCTGTAATCTACCTCCGAATTGTCCCCCGAAATGAGGCTATTTCCCGTTTTGGGCATGTTTATCTTCGGTATGACAACTTCCGCTTTCGGCTTTGCGGTTGTGGTAATTTCTGTAATTTTTTCCGAAATTTCCGTTTTTGTTTCGGAAATTTCCGTCGAACTTTCGGGAATTTCCGAAACGTCCCGCGAAATTTCCGTTTTGGAGTTTTCCGTTTCCGTAAGCGTTTCCGGATTTTGCTCTTCGGGACTTGTTACGGTTTCTGAAATTGTCCCGGAAACCGTGTCCGTTTCCGTTTTTTCTATGGAAATTTCTGTCGTTTCCGAAATTTCCCGGGAAATTTCCGGAATCTCGGTTTCCGATACCGAAACGGAGCTTGACTGCTCAAAAGTTGTCTGCGCCTCGCCGGAGCCGCCGTGTCCGCAAGAGGAAAGAAACGCCGTACACAACAGCAAAACGGTATAAATCTCGGCTTTTTTACCCTGCCGCATTGTGACGCTCCTTTCACATTATTTTAATAAATAGTTAGCAAATATTCAATAATTGCTGAATTTACTGCTCAATTCCGTTGCGTTTCTGAATGGTTGTGTGAATGTCCTGCATCTCGCAGTCAAGCTTGGAAATCTCCTCCGCACAGACCTTCAGCCGCCTACGCAAATCGGGGGAAACGTCGTTCTCGGTTTTGTACTTCAGCTTGTGCTCAAGGCTCGCCCAAAAGTCCATTGCAATGGTGCGTATCTGAATTTCCACGGGAATTGGGTACGCCCCCGTGGAGAGGAAAATCGGGATTTCCACAATCAAATGCAGGCTCTTGTAGCCCGAGGGTTTGGGGTTTTTAATGTAGTCCCGCACCCGCACCAATGTGACGTCACTTTGACATGTCAGCAGGTCGGCGACGCGGTAAATATCGTCGATATAGTTGCAAATCACGCGAATTCCCGCCACGTCGGTGATGTTCGCCGCCACCGACTCCATGGTCACGGGCAGACCCTTTGACTTGATTTTTTTAAGAATACTTTGGGGGGATTTCAGCCGCGATTCGATGCTGTGAATGGGGTTGTAGGCGTACTTCGTCTGAAATTCCTCGTCGAGAATTTCCAGTTTTGTACGAATTTCCTTTATGCCCGCGCGGTAAATCTGCATACGAGCGGCAAAGTTTCTGATAACGCTTTCAAGCTCGCTGATGTCGCTGTCGCTTACGTTGTCGAGAGCCTCCTCAAATTCGGTTTTACCTACCGTTAATTCTGTAGACATTTTTTATCTTCCTTTTAGTAATATTTTAAAGGGCTTTGATTTACCAATAAATTCAATAAATTTCCAAAATTGTTAATAAATGCGAAACGTCCGCCAAAAAGTTAATACTATTATTATTTTACCATTTTTTCGTCGCAATGTCAACAGAATATACCTCAAATATCCCGCAAATTTTATTGCAAAATAATAGAAAAGTACCAAGTACTAAAAGGAGGAAATTTATGCCAAAAGCTGTGGAAAATCTCATACTTTTTCTTTTCGGGGGCGCGATTTATTCGATTATAGAGGTAGTTTTCCGGGGGTACACCCACTGGAGCATGACCCTGACCGGGGGACTTTGCCTGCTGATAATGTACCGCCGTTTCACCGCCCGCCCGAAAGAGCCGCTGCTGATGAAGTGCCTGTTCGGGGCGATTGTCATCACCGCGCTGGAGTTCGCCGCAGGGTGCATTGTCAACCTTTGGCTGGACTGGGGCGTTTGGGACTACTCGGGGCTGATGTTCAATCTTTTTGGGCAAATTTGCCTGCCGTTTTCCATAATTTGGTTTTTTATAACCATTCCCGCGGCGGCTTTGAGCGAGTTTTTGAACAGGCGATTTTTGGAAATCCGTTCAGCTTTGTAACCGTTTCGGCGGACTTTGTAACCATTTCCCAAAATTTTGTAACCTTTTGCACCAAAAACCTTGATTTGCGGGCAATTCGCTCTCCGATTTTGTAACCTTTTCGGGCAAATTTGTAATAATTTTGTAACTTGCTTTTCGGGTGGAATAATGTTACAATTATATAGGGGGAATTTGCTAATTTCCCCCTGCAAATTATTACAAAGGGGATAATTTTTTATGAAAAAATTTATTTCGGCAATTCTTGCAATGTCGGCAATTTTATCTCTCTGCGCCTGCGGAAACAACGCAGAAACGGTTACGGAAACGGAAACCTCCGCAAAAATTTCCGAAACTACCACAACTGCGGAGACAACGGAAAGTACGATTATTACAACAGAGGAAACCACAACCGTCACCGAACGTGAATATATGCAGGGCGAGGAGCGGCTTTTGGGCTTTCTTTCGTATTTGCAGCACAAGGGCTTTGCCGATAGTGAACACTATTTTTATTTTGACGGCGCGGATTTCAGTCAGTACGGTTTTATGGATGATTTTACGTTGGACGGCTACAGCTATACCCACAGGGAAAACGGGGGTTATGATGTAACTCTGACTTGCTCCGACAGCACCTGCGAGATGTTCCCGAACGGGAATTCTTACTGGGTGTTCGGGGACGGCTTTTTCCCTGCGGAAAGGGAAAGCAGGATAATCGCTCCCCATGATATTTATAATATGGAAAATATTACCGAACAGCTTAAAACGGCGTTTTACGCGGCGGTGGATTTTTCGCTTTGCACAAACGCGTTTGAGGCGGATGAAAATTGGTTTGCTAACTATACCGAGGCGGACTTGCACAGCTTTTATCACGCGTATAATCCGTATATGGAACAGGACGGGGTTGGGGGAGTTTACCCCGAAGAATATATACGGGCGGTAAAAAAGCTGTATAATATTACCGTAAGGCTTGAAAGCTTTGAACGTCTGCCCAAAAAGGACGGAAAGGTTTATTCGGGCTGTGGTCACGGTTGGTGCTGGCTTTACTATAATTTTACGGGTTACGAGGAAACGGACAGCGAGATAAAAATTCTTGTTGATTATTATGGGGACTCTATGTATTTTTACCCCGTTATCGAATCGGAATATACTTTCTCGAAAAATGACGACGGCACTATTACCTTGCAAAAGGTTGAGAAAATTTTTGATACGGGTTATCTGCCTGCGGGCGGGTCGGTATAAAATTAAGGGGGATTTTTTATGAAAAAATTTATTTCGGCAATTTTGGCAATGTCGGCAATTTTATCTCTCTGCGCCTGCGGAAACAACGCGGAAACGGTTACGGAAACGGAAACCTCCGCAAAAATTTCCGAAACAACAAGCACGGTTACAACGACAGCCGAAAAAATTACAGCAACCGAAACAACAACGGTTACAACAGAGGAAACCGTACCCCTAACACCCCTTGAAGAGGCGTACCTATGGGCGGAAAAAAGTCCCGACCGCTTTTTGTATGATTTTACGGGGGACGGTTTTCCCGAATGTGTGGAACTGCTTTCAGAGCCGTTTGTGATTGCGGGCGGCATAAGCTCAACGGCTTACGGCTGGCGGGACAACATATCAAATATTGTAATCGGCGATTGTCTGTACGTTTGCCGTGACGGCAACGGGAAAAATTTTATCGTTACCTGCTACAGCACCGATGCTATGGCGGGAATGACCCCATTTACCGCCGTAAGGTACGATTTTTGCGCGGACGGCTTGACAGAGACGACTATCGGGGAACTGGAAATTTATCACGGCGGCGATAAACCTTACATAGGCAAATGCACTTTTCTCGGCGAGGAGCTTGACCGCGGCGCGGACGGGATATTCAAAAAAAGGTTTACGGAATATATTTCGGAATACGAGCTTGCGGACACAATTACAATAAATTATGAAAACGGCGAATTTAAAGCGGACTTTGGAGCCGATACGGATTTTTCTGAGGAATATATAAACGATTTTCCCGAATATCGGACGGAAAAGGTTTTAGTCGGCGGCTTTGAGTATGACAACGATTTCCCGACGTTTTTTCTTAACGACAAATGTTTTGAAAACGGTTTTGATTATGACGAATTGAATAAATTAAAAAATCTTGATTATATTTCATTTGGTTATATTTCGGAAGAAAACGCCGAAAAAGCTGCGATAAAGCACGGAGACTGGTGCGGTAAGGTGAAAACAGTCTACGTTGAGGCAGCGGAATGGGGCGGCGTTGAGGGCTTTTCTGAGCTTTGCAATGTTGAATTTGCGATTGTGTCGGGTAACGGCGTTAAAGCGGCAGACCTTGAATTTTTAAAGGAAATGCCGTCGATACGGTATATTTACGCGTATTTTACGGCAAATTCGGCGGACGCGTTCATACCGCTTTCCGAAATGCCAAACCTTGAGGCGATAATTGATTCGGGGCACGGCAGCTGTATGGAAACGCTAACCGACGAGGAAAAACAGCGTGTTAAAGAACTTCTCCCCGAGGAAAAATATTTTTGGGGTATGGTAAAATAGAAAGGAGATTATTTTATGAAAAAGTTTATACATATTTGCTTAATAATTTTAACAATTTTGGCAACTTTTACCGCCTGCGGAAACAACGCGGAAACGGTTACGGAAACGTCCGCAAAAATTTCCGAAACAACAACCGTTACAACGGAGGAAACCGTTCCCCCGCCCGAAATTTCCGACAGCGAGGTCGTGGAGCTGTACAACCGCGCCTATAAAACCGTACTTGGTAAAGAATTTTATCGAAACGAGAACGGGAAACTTCTTACAGAAAATGGCAAAACCTTTGAGGAGTACAAGGCGGAATTCTGCCAACTTTTTACAGATGAGTACGCCGAAAAATATTTCAAGCTGGCAAAAGGCGGCACGTATTTCCGAGGCGACAGCCAATTCCTGGAAATTTTTGTCCTGCAAGAGGAAAACACCGTTGACAGTATCGACGATTTTAACGGATTTTCGGGGGTTTGGGTCGGCTTGGGAGACAGGGGCAGCGACCTTTCCGTTATGGACAGCAAAATGGAAGTTACTTACAAAAGCAGGGATAAAATAACATTAACTGTCACAGTTTGGCACTCCCTCCCCGACCGCGAGCTGACGGTTGGCGAGGACTATCTGTACCGCCTTGAAAACGGCAGCCTCGTCATAGCGGGAAAATTCGGCGGTGTCGACGAAAACGGCAACTACATAACCCTTGACGACGAGCTTTCGGGGACTGTCGCCGACGTCCCCGTGAGCGGCGATAAAACCGAGTTTTACGGCAAAAAGTACGAGAATTACCTCGTCAAATACGACTTCGTACTGCTCCCCGACGAGGGCGTTTGGAAGTTCGACAGCTTTTACATTTGGGACTGATTTGGAAAAAATTACACATTATTAAAGGAAATAACTCTTGAAAAATCCCCAAAAATATGCTATAATAATAGTACAAGATTTTATTTATTGAGGATTTGATAACAATGAATGAACGGATTTTTAAAATTCCCGAATTTGAATATTTTGAAATGGGGGGAAAATACAGCGGCTGCAAACGCGGCGCGCAGCAGCAGGACTTCAATTTCCGCCTCACGCCGGGGGAAAAAATTCTGGCTCAGGTTTGGTACGGCGTTTACTGTTTCGACAAGTCGGAGCTTGTTTCCGAATCGGAATTCGACAAGTCCCGTGACGGCTACCGCGCCGCCTGCGATTGGGTTGAGGAACAATTCAAGGTTTGGAGCGAGAACCACGAAAAACTTCCGCCCGGCAGGGGAAGTTTCAGCAACCCGCCCGCCGAGGGCACTTGGAACAGCTTTTTGGAGGACGTTGAGGAAGAGTAATTGTCGATTTTATTAGCAAATATTCTATAAAACATCTTCAAACGGTCTGCAAATACTTAATAAAAATTCTGCAAATGAAAGGAAATTACCGCTATGAAAACAACAAACTGGGGAATTATGGCAACAGGAAAAATCGCTCACACCTTTGCAAAGGCGGTGAACGCCGCCGAGGACGCAAAACTTTACGCCTGCGCCTCGCGGGACGGGGCTAAAGCCGCCGCTTTCGCAGAGCAGTACGGCGCGGAGAAGTCCTACGGCAGCTATGAGGAGCTTGCCGCCGACCCAAACGTGGATATTGTGTACATAGCCTCCCCCATGAGCTGCCACCGCGATAACGTCAAACTTTGCTTTGAGCACGGTAAAAACGTGCTTTGCGAGAAAAGCATTACGGTAAATTCGGCACAGCTTGGGGAACTGGTAAAAATTGCAAAAGAGAAAAATCTCTTCTTTATGGAGGCGATGTGGACGAAGTGTCTGCCCGCGTTTTTAAAGGCGAAAGAGTGGGTGCGGACGGGCAAAATCGGCGAAATAAAGGCAATTCGCGCGGATTTTTCCAACCCCGTTGACTTCAACCCCTCGGACAGACTGTTCCGCCCCGAACTTGGCGGCGGCGCTCTGCTTGATTTAGCGGTTTACCCCATTACATTGATAACGTCTTTCCTCGGCTTTGAGCCTTTGGAAATTTCCTCCTCCGTCAACATCGGCAAAAGCGGCGTCGATACCGACGAGGCGGCGGTTTTTCGGTACAAAAACTCTTTCGCGAGCATGACCGCCGGCTTTAACATGGAGAACGAAAACCGCGCCGTAATCGTCGGCAGGTCGGGCAGAATTGCCTTTGACCCCTGGTTTTTCTGCACCGATACGGTGCGGCTTTTCGACGGTGAAAACAGGCTTTTGGAGGAAAGCAAAACCCCTCACCTCTGCAACGGCTACGAGTACGAAATCCTCGAGGCGCAGCGCTGCCTCGCCGAGGAACTGAAAGAAAGCCCCCTGAACCCCCTTTCCGACACGGTTGGCGTGATGAAAATTATGGATGGACTTCGCGCCGATTGGGGTTACAAATTCCCGGGCGAGTAATTTTTTAAAATTTCTTAAAATAATTTTTGTATAACTCTTGAATTTTTTGTAGATATATGTTATAATGGTACTGTCTAAAAATGCGGATTTACATTTGCACATACAATTCGGGAGCGTACTCTAATGGTAAAAAAATCTTCAAAAAAATCTTCGGTTATGAAACGGCTGCTTGTACCGCTTATAGCGGCAAGCCTTGTCCAGTCCTTGCTTTTTTACGGAATTCTTTCGGTTTCCGGGGCGATAAGCCGCCTCGACAGGAGCGGCGAGAACCTTTTAAAGGAAAGCAACGCCAAACGGGCGGTCTATATAGAAACCGATATGCTTAACAAATGGAATAATTTAGCAGGAATTTCCAACGCAGCGGCTGCCGCCTGCCAAAAAATAACCGCCGAAAACGGCGTTACAGCGGCAGAAATGCTGGAAAGCAAAGAGCTGCGTACCCGCTTTTTGGAGGAAATTTCCGGCGAAATGCTGGATACCATGCGCATCAATTCGGTGAACGGCGTTTTCGCGGTGCTGGCAAATTCGGCGGAACTCCCCGACAGGCGGCTTGAAACGGAATACGACGGCTTGTTTTTCAACGACGTTGACCCGCAGGACAACCCCGCCGACTACTCCGACGTTATTCTCGCCCGCGGCTCGGAAACAGCCGCCGCAATGCACGGTATCCCCGTGGATTACCGCTGGAACCGCTCCTTTGAAAACATCGGCGGCAGCTTTAACATGGACTATTTTTTCGACCCCCTTGAGGCGGCGTACGCCCATTCCGAGCTTTCCGCCCGCGAACTGGGGCTGTGGCTTTCGCTCTTTTATACGTACCAAAACGCCGAGTACGGTCAGGAGGACGTCATCTTCTACGCCGAGCCGATTTTCGCCGACGGCGTTATACTCGGTACGGCGGGAATTACCTTAAATATGGAAAATATTGCCACCCTCATCTCCCCGGGCAAAAGCATGGGCGCAGGCGGCTATTACTTCTTAGCAGAGGAAACCTACCCCGACAGCGGCAGGCTGACCCTCGACTTTATATCCTCGGCGGAGGACTACACTTCCGGCAGCAAGCAGGAAAACTTCCATGTGGAAAAAAGCGGCAAAAACGGTATATATACAATCGCGGGGCAGAAAATAAACGGTTCACAGGCGTACTGCGCCCTCAAACGGCTGGAGCTGTACGGCGAAAATTCCCCCTACGGCAAGGGTAACTTCGTGGTGGGCGCGGCTGTCGGCAAGGACGATTTGTACGGCAATTCCCGCGAAATGCGCAAAAGCCTGTTTGCAGCCTTTCTGCTGTCGGTAATCATCAGCGGCACGGCTATGTACTTCGCCGCGCGGCTTATAGTCAAGCCAATAAAGGGTTTGGCGGAAAATGTCAAAAAAACCTCCCTCGGCGAGGGAATAGAACCCATAAACACCGATATTGCCGAAATACACGAGCTTTCCGTAACCCTGCGGGAGCTGCAAAGCAAAAACGCCCGCTACCGCGACGAGCTTATGGAGGAACGGGAGCGTTACCTCATCGCCCTCGGCAGCATGAACGACCGTATTATCGAGTACGACTGCGCAAGCGACGTGTTCAGCATACACTATTTTATAAACTCAAAGGACGGCGGCTCGGTACGGCTGCGGCAGTTTGAGAATTTCAAACAGCTTGTGGAGGAGGGCAAGGTCTGTCCACCCGACGGAGTGTCCGCCATGATGAAATTCATCTCCACCGACGCCGCCGAAAAAGGCATAGAAATAACCGTCTTTGAAAGCGGAGGCGGAAAAAAGTGCCGCTGGTTTTTCGCCAAAGGCAAAGCCATTTACGACGGCGGCAGCCTCGTCAAGGTCATAGCAAGCTCAAAGGACATCACCGCCGAAAAAGAGCGCGAACAGGAAAACCTCGAAAAGAAACGCCGCAACAGCGTTACCGGCTTTTACAACAACGAGTACGGCAGCATACTTCTCTCCCGCTTTATGGTGGAAAACCGCGACAAAACCACGGTTTCCGCTATTGTCGGCATTGCCGGGTTCAAGGATTTCCTCCAAAAATACGGCGGAGCTTTCTGCGACGCGGTGCTTGAAGAGGCGTCAGCCGTCATAAGGCGTATTCTGCCCGAAGAGTACACGGTTTTCCACGGCAGAACAGGCGGACTTGTGGTACTTACCGACCTCGACAGCCGCGGCGAGGCGAAAAGGCTTTTCCGAAAGCTCGCCGAGGGGATTGAGGGCATTTACGGCGGCAGCGGCGAGGACGGCATACAAATCGAATGCGCCATAGGCGTGTGCTTTTGCAAGGACGGCGAGGGCGTGTCCCTGCTGCGCCGCAGTCTCAGAACGGCGGCTGCGGCGGCGGTGAAATTCCGCGGCGAACTCGGCTGCGTGGTCTTTGAGGACGAAATCCCCAACCGCGAGGACTTTATCCGCCAATCCGACGAAATAGCCGACGCCCTCACCGTCAACCCCGAGTCCTCCTCCGAAAACGAAAACATCGTCTCCTTCGCCTTTAATATTTTCGAGAAAACCAGCGACTTCAACGCGGCTCTGTTCGCGTTTATGTGCCGCGCGGGAAGAGAGCTTAATCTGGAAAGAATTCTCATCTTCCGCACCGACCCCGAGCATTGCTCCATGAAAATAATCCGACAGTGGAATTCCCCCGAAATGTCGCCCATTGAAGTCATAAATTACACTCTGGACAGCGAGAAGTACCAACGCTATATAGACACCCTGCGGAGCAGCGGCTGTATTCCCGCCGACAAAGCCGCTTTCGACAAGGACGCTCGCCGCGACGGCAGACGAATGAACGGCAGCGGCGCGGGTTTCGTCATTCCAATGTACAACAACGACAGCATTTTCGGCTGTATCGCCTATGAGCTTGCCGCCGAAAATCCCGACGAAAGTACGGTAAACTGCCTCAAAGAGCTTACCACCATTGTTTCGGCGTACTTCTCCAAATCGGGCGCTGTGCGGGAAAGCCGCGCCAAGAGCGAGTTCCTTTCCAAAATGTCCCACGAAATAAGAACCCCCATGAACGCCATTATCGGCATGACCGACATCGCTCTCTCCACCGCGGAGGGTACTCCCGCCATTACCAATTATCTGGAAAAAATAGACAGTTCCTCCCATTATTTAATGTCCCTCATCAACGATATTCTGGACATGTCCCGTATCGAAAACGGCAAAATGACAACCGAGGAAACCTATATCGACCTTGAAAAACTTGTGTCCCGCATATACGACATGATGCTCGTACAGACCGACAGCAAGGGCATTTGGCTCAAACTTGACAAGAATATCAAGCACCCTCACCTGCTGGGCGACCCCTTGAAACTTAACCAAATACTGGTAAATCTTTTGGGCAACGCCGTGAAATTTACCTCAAAGGGCGGCATAACCCTGTCCGTAAAGGAAACGCGGTGCGGCTCGGAGGGCATGGCGAATATCTTTTTCTCCGTCAAGGACACAGGCATCGGCATCAGCGAGGAGGAGCAGGAGAAAATTTTCAACAGCTTTGAGCAGGCGAACGAGCAGACCATGCGCAAATACGGCGGCACGGGGCTTGGTCTTGCAATAAGCAAAAGCCTTGCCGCGCTTTTGGGCGGACGTCTCGAGGTGCGCAGCGTTCCCGGCAAAGGCTCGGAATTCTACTTCACCCTGCCCATGAAGATAACCGAACCCGCGCAGGAGGAAGAAATTACCGTATTGAATGATATTGATTTTTCCGCCAAAACTATACTTGTTGTTGAGGACGACGACCTTAACCGTGAGATAGCCTGCACTTTCCTCGCCGACAAGGGTCTGAAAACCGAAACCGCCGAAAACGGGCTGATTGCCGCCGAAATGTTCAAAAGCTCCGAGGTTGGGCATTACGACGCGGTTTTAATGGACATCAGAATGCCCGTTATGGACGGCATTGAGGCGACCCGTAAAATCCGCGGCATGAACAGGGCGGACGCGCTGACAGTACCAATTATTGCCATGAGCGCAAACGCCTTTGACGAGGACATCAAAACCTCCATGGAGGCGGGCATGAACAGCCACCTGACCAAGCCCATCGACATCAAAAAGGTCATGGAAACATTAGGCAAATTATGGAACGGAAATTAATATTTTACATAATCTGTAAAGGCAGGGAAAATTTTCCTGCCTTACAGTAATTTTATTTGGAAATTATTGGCAAATATTTTTTCCCATTTTTGAAAATTTTCAGCGATTTTTGAGCAAAAATAACCCGTTTTTTGAAAAAAATAATCAAAAATGAGAAAAAATATGTTGTTATTTTATAGCTATAATATGTACATAATATTAATATTTACAATATTTAGCAAATATATGGAGTGGTGCAGTTACGAAAAACAGGAAAAATATGGCAATATTATTGATGATACTTTCGGCGGCGAGCTTTACGGGAATGAACGCCTGCGTGCGGCTCAGCGGGGCTTTGCCCTCGGTGCAGAAGAGCTTTTTCCGCAACCTTGTGGCGGCGGTTTTCGCGGCGGTAATGCTGGCGAGAACCCTTGCCAAGGAAAGAGTTCCCATAAAAATCCAAAAGGGCTGCGGTTGGGCAATGTTACTGAGAGCGGCGTTCGGTACGGCGGGAATTTTGTGCAATTTTTACGCAATAGACCGCCTCGACCTTGCGGACGCGTCAATGCTTAACAAGCTTTCGCCGTTTTTCGCGGTGGTATTTTCGGCGTTTATTCTGCGGGAAAAGACCTCTCCAAAGCAGGTTGCGGCGGTGGTTATCGCCTTTTTGGGAAGTTTATTCATAATTCGCCCAACATTTTCCAATATGGCTCTGATACCGTCCCTGACGGGGTTTGCGGGGGGTATGGCTGCGGGGGCGGCGTACACCTTGGTGCGGTACATGAAAAACCGCGGCGAAAACACCGCGCTGATAGTGTTCTGTTTTTCGGCGTTTTCCTGCCTTTTTACGCTGCCGTTTATGATTGCGGGGTTCGTGCCGATGTCGGGGAAACAGCTTGCAACCCTGCTTTTGGCGGGACTTTTCGCCGCTGGGGGACAGTTCGCCATAACCGGAGCGTACAGTTTCGCGCCGGCGAAAGAAGTGTCGGTGTACGACTATTCGCAGGTGATTTTTTCGGCAATTGCGGGGTTTTTCCTGTTTGGGCAAGTGCCCGTCCTGCTTAGCTGGGTGGGGTACGGGGTAATCATCGCGGTGGCGGTGTGGAGTTTCCTGCAAAACAGAGAACAGAAGTCAGAGGATAGAGGTTAGAAATTTATGTTACGGAAAATGTTCCGCACGGAACGTTTGTGTTAAAATTTTAACACAATTGTTTCACGTGGAACATTTTCGTTAATAATTTAACAAGCGTTGTTCCTTTTCAAGCATTTCCACAAATTCAAGGGGAGAATAAATCTTGATTTTGGACTTTTGAAAATCCTTTTCATTGCGTGTAACTATACAATCAATTTTGGAGCGGGCGGCGGTTTCAACCATAACGGCGTCCTCAAAATCTTTCATTTCGGACGGTATGGCGTTAAACACGTCTTCCGCCGCGCTGTCAAGCATATTCACAATCGTGAGCAGCTTACTTAGCTTAAGGCGGCTTTCTTTATCGTTATGAGTGCATTTGCGTGTAAGATAATAAATATCCGACGCGGATTTTGCGGTAATGTACCCCGTAAAAAGCTCTACAGCCGCCGCCTGCATTATTTTTTTGGCACTTTCGGCAAACGGCTCTCTGCTTTGCAGAAAATCAACAACAACGCAGGTGTCAATTAAAGCGGTCATATTTCATCAAGCCTTTCTTTTTTGGCGTTTTCTAAGGTCACGGTATCGGGCACGCTGCCGAAAAGGGAGTTTACGGTGTCAAGTTTGTTTTGGTACGGGCTGGTAAGTTTTGCTATTATTTTCCCGTTTTTGGTAATGTAAATATCCTCGGTTGCTGCCATTAATAGGTATTTTCCAAAATTTGTCTTAAATTCAGTTGCGGTAATTGACATAAAATCGACCTCCCTTTTTATTTTATTATATCACAATGGCGCGAAATTAGCAATAAAATCGTACGATATTTACAACTTGTTAATATTCAAAAAAGATTTGCCAAAATATGTATTCTGTTCACAATATATATATATATATATATAAGAAATTTAAACAATTTGTTTAAAATTTGCAGTATAATTAGTACATTGTATGAATGTACACCAAAAAATTATACGAAGGAGTAATGTTTATGAACATGAAAAAAATTGCCGCAGTTGCCGCGGCTGCTTTGCTGGCGGCGGGAATTTGCACGGGCGTACCTATGAGCACCGAAAACACGGGCGTTTCCATAGTTGCCGAGGCGGCTGAAAGCAAGCTCGCCGCTCCGAAAAATGTTAAAATTAAGGCGGGCAGCGGGAAAGTTACCATAACTTGGGATAAGGTCAAGGGCGCGGACGTTTACGGCGTTTATCAGTACGACGCGAAAACCAAAAAATACAAGCGGTGCAAGCTGGTTGAGAGCGAAAAAGCTATCATAACCGGGCTGAAAAACGGCACGACTTACAAGTTTAAGGTTGCCGCGGGCAAGGAAAACGACGATACCTACAGCTACGGCACGCTGTCCGCCGCCGTGTCGGCTAAGCCGCAAGCCTCCGGCGCGAGTTCCTCGGCGAAAGAGGAAAAACCCACAATGAAAAAAGTTACGATGAGTACCAAAGAGATGATTGGTATGTGGGAGTATTATGATTTCTTGTTGAATAAATCATATTCGAGCGGAACCAGTTATAACCCACAGAAAATTCAATATTATGGCAGCGGATTTATGACAAATGTTTTTGTGCTTGATGAGAAAAATGTTCAGGTAACATATGATCAATCCGTAAACGGCAGGTATGGCAAATCCTACGACATAGCTCAATTCAAAAACAACACAATCTCAAACGGATATTCTGACAGAAAATACGCAACGTATTCCTACGGCGAGGATAAATTTCTTTTTGTGCAGTTTGCCAATGATGCCGGCGATCATACATATATTTTTAAGTACAACCCCAACTACACCGCCGCACTGAAAAAAACGCCGGTAACCGATACAAGCAAACTGAACGGAAAATGGACTACAATTGATTTCTGCGAATTAAATATGAAATACAAAGATGTGTACAATCCGCTTTATCCTTTAAGTAATGCTACTGACCTTGCAGATGGTTATACCGGTGTAATCATAGAAGATAATGAGATAAGTTTTTTATCAACTGGAGGTTATCCTGAATCTGTAAAAATTTCCAACGGCAAAATTTTTGGCGGTGAATATTACGTTTATGAAATAAACGGTCAAATGTATATGTACTGGCAGCTCATCAACGATGTTGGCAGCGACTGGTTCTATGTCTTTAAGAAAAACTAAATATTAAAGTGTACACAAAAAAAGTCCGCCAAAATTTGACGGACTTTTTAATATATTGTTTATAAAAAATTTACATGGAGATAATAAAGTCCACCTCGCCGAATGAAAACCGCACCGGTATCACGCAGGCGTCGGAGAGGCTTTTTATGTCGATGTTGTCGTAAAAGCTTTGCGGCTCGAGTTTAAGCTCCAGACCGCTGTCGTTGGAGACGTTTACCGCGAAAAGCCCGTTGTTAAGGTTGAGAAACTCGCTCACGCAGGCGTGGGTGTACTCGTCGTCGCCGGTGAGCTTTTCGTTGGCGAACCGAGAGGCGAATTCTATCAGCGCGGGGGCGTCGGCGTCGATGAGGGTGATTGCGCTCAAACCGCCGCTGATACGCTGTTCGATGCACTTCAGCACCGCGCCGCAGAACGCGTGGGCGTCCATGGGTGTGAAGTCGTCGCCGATAAACCGCACCAAGTTCCTGAAAAGCAGGGAGACGTAGCTTGTCATGTACACCGCGCCGCTTTCGTCAAAGCTGTAGAAACGGTCTACCAAGCGGCGGACAGAGCCGTCGTAATCCTCGTCGTTGATGCTGTTCTCACGCTTGTACGCCGACAGAGCCGCCTCAAACTGGGAGGTGGTCATATAGCCTTTGTCCACCAGCGTTTGCCCCAAGAGCAAATGCCCTGCGGGCTGGGCTTTCAGCAGATTTTCCACCTGTGAATTGGTAAGAAGTCCCATTCCAACCATAACGTCGCCGATACGCTTATCGGTGCGCTGCTGTTCGCGGTGGGCGCGTTCCACCTGATTGGCGGTGAGAAGTCCCGAATTTATGGCAAGAACTCCCAATTTCAGGCGGGTTTTGCCCTGTTGGCTGAGCGCCTCCGCAAGGTGCTCGGGAGAAACTAAATTCTGGTTGAGAAGATAATTTCCGAAAAATTGTGTAAACATTGTAATCCCTCCGGAAACTTGACAGCTGTATGTACAGTTTGTAAACTTTTTATGAACCGACGGCTTTTTTGACTATTCTTGCAATGTCCGCCGTTTCGATAGGCTTTTGCAGGAAGTCGTACGCACCCGCCACGATAGCGTCCTTCAAATTCTGCTGCGTGCCCACGGAGGACGCCATTACCACTCTTGCGCCGCCGTCGAAGGCGATTATTTCGGCGAGAGCCTGCAAGCCGTCTTTTTCGGGCATGATGATGTCCATAAAAACAAGCGTTGGGGTTTCGCTTTTGTATTTGTCGACCGCCTGCTGACCGTTTTCAGCCTCGATTACGTTGCTGACGCCCAGCAGAGCGAGAATATTCCTCATTTTTTTGCGGACGAAAACGGAGTCGTCGCAAATCAAAACCTTTATAGCGGACATAGGCTGTTCCTTTCAAAATTGCTTGGGGCAGGAAATTACTGCCAAAACTTACTCAAAAATAAGTTCTAATATAATTATACAACTTTTGCGCATTTTTGCAATACTTTTTATTCACATTTTTTTATTAAATTTTTTGTGGATTTTCACAAACTAAATCGTTTAGGGTTTGTGTATTTTTTAACAAACTTTTTTTTCGCGGGAAATGAAAAAAAGTCCCGAAAACTATTGACATTCGCGAAAAGTTTTAGTATAATATATTAAAAGATTGTGCTTTTGGTGTAAATTTTTGGCATAGTCTTTGTTACACTATGCGGTAAATTCTTGTTCAAAAAATATTCAAAGGGTGGTTTTTTATGGATATTTCAACCAATAAACTTTTTAAAGCGCTAAAAGATTTAGACGTGGACGTTGAGGGTACGCTGTCCCGCTTTTGCGACAACGACGAGCTTTATATGAAGTTCCTGCTGCGTTTTCCCGACGAGGACAGACTTACGCCTATCAAGGACTCTATTTCCGCCCGCAATTATGAAATGCTCCTGCAAGCCGCTCACAAGCTTAAGGGGACTTCCGCAAACCTGGGAATGAACAGGCTTTCCGCCGCCGCGGAAAAAATCGTCGGCAAGGTGCGGAGCGGCGATTATTCGGGCTTTGAGGCGGACTATGGGGCGGTTGAAAAGGAGTACAATCTGATTTGCCAAACAATTAGGACAAATACATAGTTTGTTTAATAATCGGCAACAAATATTCAACAATTAAAATGTCCGTCTTATGGGCGTGTTGGGAAGTGTCCCGAAAATACGCCTAAAGACGGGCTTTTTTAGTTGCGTTAGTATCACGTTAACAATTTAATTATTAACGTGAAGTTACAAAATTGCAGAATATTTGCTAATCAACAAGTTCGGGCGCAAAAGTTTCTTTCCAAGGCAGTCCCCACTTGTTGAGCGCGTCCATAAAGGGGTCGGGGTCGAATTCTTCGATGTTGTAAACTCCCGGCTTTTTCCATTTGCCTGTCATTACCATCATCGCGCCTATCATGGCGGGTACGCCCGTGGTGTAGGAAATCGCCTGCGAACCCACTTCCCTGTAGCACTCCTCATGGTCGCAGACATTGTAGACGTAGTACCGCACGGGCTTGCCGTCCTTTTTGCCCTGCATTATGCAGCCGATGTTGGTCTTGCCCTTTGTGCGGGGTCCCAAAGAGGCGGGGTCGGGGAGCACAGCCTTTAAAAATTGCAGGGGGACTATCTTCTTACCCTCGAAGTCGATAGGCTCGATTGACGTCATACCCACGTTTTCAAGGCATTTAAGGTGGGTGAGGTAGCTCTGCCCGAACGTCATGAAAAAGCGTATCCGCTTTATGCCCTTGATGTTCAGGGCGAGAGACTCCAGCTCCTCGTGGTGGAGGAGGTACATATCCTTTTCGCCGATTTCGGGGAAGTTGTACACCCGCTTTATCTCCATAGGCTCGGTCTCAACCCACTTGCCGTCCTCGATATAGCTGCCTTTGGCGGACACTTCCCGAATGTTTATCTCGGGGTTGAAATTGGTTGCGAACGGGTAGCCGTGGTCGCCCGCATTGCAGTCCAAAATGTCGATATAATTTATTTCGTCGAAGTGGTGCTTTTGGGCGTAGGCGCAGAAAACCCCCGTTACGCCCGGGTCGAAACCGCTGCCCAGCAACGCGGTTATGCCCGCCTTTTCAAACCTTTCCCGGTACGCCCACTGCCATTTGTACTCGAATTTAGCCGTGTCAAGCGGCTCATAGTTGGCGGTGTCAACATAGTCCACCTTGCACTCGAGGCAGGCGTCCATTATCGTCAAGTCCTGATAGGGCAACGCCACGTTTATGCAAATATCGGGTTTGAATTCTTTCATAAGCGCAACCAGTTCCTCCGTCTTGTCGGCGTCGACCTTGGCGGTGGAAATTTTTGTCTTTGTACTGCCCGCCAGCTTTTCTTTCAGCGCGTCGCACTTCGATTTTGTACGTGAGGCGATGAGGATTTCCTCAAAAACCTCCGAATTTTGGCAGCACTTGTGTATTACAACCGAGGCTACGCCGCCGCAGCCTATTATCAATGCTTTTCCCAATTTAAACAGCTCCTTTTTTAGAAAATAATAACCGCGTCTGTAGGGCGGGGGCTCTGCTCCCGCCTTTTGATGAAATTGCCGTATTAGGCGGGAGCAAGCCCCCGCCCTACAGATGACGTTGTTTTGCAGGTTTGTCGTAATGTTTTGTTATTTGTCGTTTTTGTCGCAGTAAATTATTCCCAGTCCAACGGTGCTCATGTAGCATCTGCCGTAAACGTTCATGTCGCCGCTTACGAAAACGCCGTTGCCCGTGCCGCCGAAGTTGTGTATGTCGTCGTTGACCCGTACCCAGCTTTCGCCGTTGTTTTCGGACATGTAAATCCCCTCGGTGTCGGAATCCATGGGCGTGCCCCAAACATAGATTACAAGGGGGTCGCCCTCGTTTTTGGCTTTGCCCAAGCCTACCGCCTCGCAGTACTTCAGACCCGGAACAAGCTCCGCTGTCTCGCCGTAATCCTTTGTGACGTAAAGTCCCGCGCCGTTGGGAATGTACACCGTACCCTCGTGCTCGGGGTCGACGCAGAGCCGCTTGTAGCTGGGAGCGAGAGAGGGGGTTTTCTTGAACGTCCTGCCGCCGTCGGAGCTTACCGCGAAAGAGCCGCCGGTTGCGGAGTAGAAATAGTTTGCGTTGTTTGGGTCGCCGATAATGTAAATATCGCTGCCGATAACGCCGCTGACTTCCTCCCAGGTTTCGCCCCAATTTTCGGTGCGGTAGATTTTCATGCCGTTGCCGGGACTCCACAAAAGTACGCTGCCGTCGGCGTTAAGGGCAATTCTGCCCTCTTTGAAAGTTTTGCCGCTTTCGGGGCTGTTGGTAATGAAATTCCAAGTATTTCCTCCGTCGGTGGAATAGGTCAGCCGCATTTCGCTGTCGCTGCCGCCGACTTTTGCCCAGTAATCCCTGTTCTGCGCCGCAATTGTAATGCTTGTGGTAGTACCTATCATATCCTTGTGCCGTGAGGCGGGGGTGAAGATGTCCTCGTGTACAAAACCGTCATAGTCCCCCGCTGCGGAAATCAGCGGGTAGTCTTTCATGGTAATTATATCCAGCGGCACGGTTTCCTCAATGCCGAGGGCGTCGAAGTAGAATTTCGGCGTACCGTCCCAGATATTGGCGCAGGAGAAAATGCCGTTGCCCGAGTTCACCATGATTTTGTTTGTATCGAAGGGGTCGAGGGCAAGACAGCTGCACCAGTGTATTGCGCAGCCCTCAACCCAAGGCATGCCGTTAACGTCTATCTCCATGCTGTCAAGGACGTTATGCCAAGTTTTGCCGCCGTCCGCCGAGGTATAGAACGCGTCCCCGTAAGAGCCGTTGGGCTGCGCCTCGTAAACGTTGGTGGTGGTGAGAATAAGTTTATTCCCGTCGTTTGGGTCGATGATAATGTCGCCGAAAGACTGTCCCGAGGGGGCTATGTTTTCGGCAGAGCCGTCCGTCCCATAGCGGAAAACCGCGCCCTGCGAGGCGTTCCAGGGTCCCTCGTGGTCGGCGTAGCATACGTACAGATTGCCCGAGCCGTCAAGCCGCATGCGCAGGGGCATATAGGTTGTGTCGGCGTTTGACATTGCCGCCCAGCTTGCGCCGCCGTCCTCGGAGACAAAAATGCTGCCGTCCCCCGCCCGTGAGACGGAGACGTAGATTTTTTGGGTAACGCCGTCCTTTTCGCTTGAGGGGTCGAAAAGAATGCCGTTTATGCCGTTGGCGTTGGGGGTTGTCACGTCGGGGAAACTTCCCACGGTTTCCCAGCTTGCGCCGCCGTCGGTACTCTTAATCAGAACGCCGTTTCGTCCCCCCGCGAAGATGATACTGCCGTTATTTGGGTCGACGGCAATTCTCTCGCCGTTGCCTCTGCCCATGCCGTTGCCGTGCACCTTAATTTTGTCGGTAACGTCCACAATGCTGAGGTTTTCGCCGTAATCGTCGGATACAGCCACAACGGTTCTGCCGTCGCTGAAGTACTCCGTGCCCAAAAGCAGGAACACCCTGTTTGGGGACTGTGGGTCAAAGGCAAGCCCGTCGCAGCCCTGATAGCCCCTGTCCGAGGCGGTTACCCAGTAGTTCATGGAGACCCATTTTCCGCCCGTGTTGGGGGTACGGTAGTACGCGCCGCCCACGTCGGTTTTGGCGTAGTACACGTCCTGCTCGGGGGTGGCGAAAACGCCGCTTACAAAGCCTCCGCCGCCGGCTGCGACCTGTCCGTAAGACCAGTCGGTGTTGATGTAAGCCGCGCCGTCCCTGACGGTGGGGATTGAGTTGACCTGTCCGCCGCTGTTTGGGGTATCGCCGCCGTCCTTTGCACAGCCCGCAAGCACAGCCGTACATAGCAGTACCGATACCGAGGCTGTTAATAATTTTTTAATATTCATAGAAAAATCTCCTTAAAAAATATGTTGTTAAAATTATATAATATTTTTGGGGGAATGTCAAGATAATTAATAATTTTTCGCGGTACGCCCCGTCAAACGACAATGCCGAACCTTGGCGGCGGCTCGTCCGGGTCGTTGTACCTGTTTCCGCCAAATTCATTCGGCTTGTCTTTAGCTTTTTCCTCTTCGTACCGCTTGATAACCCAGTTTAAAATGGTGCGGTAATCGCTTTGGTAAGTCTTACCCGTCGAGCCTTTGTAGTTGTCAAGGATTTCAATACACCGCTTAGCGCCGCTTTCGCCGACTTTCGCAACGAGTGAGGAGTATTCCTCATCGGTCATGCTGACAAATTCGGCGTATTTTTGTTTGGGGACTGCGGGTTTTTCTTTAACATTGGCATTAACATTAGCATTTACATTAGCATTAACATTAACATTATCATTTACATTAA
>JAMPDU010000028.1:11534-27450 GCA_023665505.1 Ruminococcus sp. | reverse complement strand
TATATATATTGTGAACAGAATACATATTTTGGCAATTGCCCTTGACAAAATCAAAAATAAGTGCTAAACTAGAAGATAGAAGTTAGAGACTAGAGGCTAGAGACGGTTTTCCCGGCATTTAAATTAAACAAATTCTATCTTCCAGCCTCTAATCTCTATCCTCTAGAAAGCGCCGTTCATTTGTACCCTCCGGCGTAAAAAATACGATGTATTTTTTGAAACAAAACCGGGACTGCATTTTGATTTTACGGGTGCGGTCTGCCGTACCCTTTTTAATTTTTTGGAGGAATTTTATGTACACATTAAAAACAGAAACCGCGTTTGACAGCGCACATTTTTTAAGCGGCTATAAGGGAAAATGCGCCAATCTCCACGGGCATCGGTGGACCGTCTCCGCCGAGATTGTCTCCGAGAGGCTTATCGGGGACGGTCAGCTCCGCGGCATGGTTGCGGACTTCGGCGACATTAAGCGGGATTTGAATTCCCTCGCCGACGAGCTTGACCACGCGTTTATCTACGAAAAAAATTCTTTGAGGGAGAAAACGGTTGCCGCTTTGAGGGAGGAAAATTTCCGTTTGGTCGAGGTGGACTTCCGTCCCACCGCCGAGAATTTTGCAGAATATTTTTACAACAGGCTTTCAAAAATGGGGTACAACGTGGGTTCGGTGACGGTGTACGAAACGCCCAATAATTGCGCCACGTTTGCCGATTGAGGGGGGTTTTATGAGTACATACAACGTTGCGGAAAAATTCGTCAGCATAAACGGCGAGGGCAGGCGCGCGGGACAGACCGCGGTTTTCGTCCGTTTTAAGGGGTGCAATCTGAACTGCTCCTACTGCGACACGGCTTGGGCGAACGCCGAGAATTGCCCCTGTGAGCGTCTCACCGACACGGAAATTTTGGGGTACGTTTTATCGAGCGGCATTAAAAACGTCACCCTGACAGGCGGCGAGCCGCTGTTGCAGCCGAATATAAAAAGCCTTATTGATTTGCTGGGGGAAAATTCGCTTTCGGTTGAAATCGAGACAAACGGTTCGGTGGATATTTCGGGGTACGACGGTGGACAATACCGCCCGATTTTCACGCTTGATTATAAATTACCCTCAAGCGGAATGGAGAGCCGTATGCTTACGGAAAATTACAACCGCCTGCAAAAAACCGATACGGTAAAATTTGTTGCGGGAAGTCCCGCCGATTTGGAGCGCGCTCTTGAAATAATCCGTAAGTACGGTTTGACGGAAAAATGCGCTGTTTATATAAGTCCCGTTTTCGGCAAAATCGACCCCGCCGAAATTGTGGAATTTATGATAAAAAATAAATTGAACGGGGTTAATTTGCAATTACAGTTACACAAATTTATTTGGGAACCCAACGCCCGAGGAGTGTAGGCAGTGTACAGTTGATAGTTGAAAGTTTTGGAGGAATTTTTATGCGTAAAAAAATTATTTTGGTTATTGTTATTTTGGCGGCAATTATTGGTGTAATTTATTTTAATTTAAATTATGTTATACTCGAAACACAACATGGAAGTAAATTTGTTGTTCGTGTTGATATTGAAAGAATTTTGAGGGAAGATTATTTCGATGGCGAGCGGGACTATTCCGTAAGATGTACGCCGAGTTTAAAAAGGCTTACAAAACTTGAAAAATTAGAACTTGTTGCAGATGAAAATATGGATTTGAATTATCTTTCCGAAATGAAAGATTTGAACGAGCTTAATATTGATTATGTTGATGAATACTGCGTACGGCTTGAAACTTTGCCCGATTTGCCTAATTTAAAAACGCTATGGCTATGTGACCTCAAATTTAAAGGTTATGAAACGCATTTTACTTTGTCCGATGATGTTGAATATAATTTTGACAGTATAGAAACGCTTGAAATACTGGGTAATCAATATTTTGATATTGATTGTTTAAAGCATTTTAAAAATTTGAAAACTTTGAATGTTGATACTCCTAATTTAAATCTGACAGATGAGCAAATTGAGGAATTGCAGTCAAGAGGAATAAATGTTAAAATTGTATAAGGAGATTTTTAAAATGGATAAAATAAATTACGCCGAAATAGAAAAGCACGTCCGTGGCATACTGGCGGCTTTGGGGGACGACCCCGACCGCGAGGGCTTGCGGGAGACCCCCGCCCGTGTGGCGAAGATGTACGGCGAGGTTTTCGAGGGAATGAACTACACCAACCGCGAAATTGCGGAGATGTTCGGCAAGTCCTTTGAGACGGGGTACGCCGAAAACGATATTGTGGTGGTGCGGGACATCGAGGTTTTTTCCTACTGCGAGCACCACCTTGCGCTGATGTACGATATGAAAGTCACGGTGGCGTACATTCCCAATGGGCGTGTTCTGGGGCTTTCCAAAATCGCCCGTATCGCGGATATGGCGGCGAAACGTCTCCAATTGCAGGAACGTCTCGGGGCGGACATTGCGGAAATTATGCAGCTTGCAAGCGGCTCTGAGGACGTTGCCGTTTTTATCGAGGCAAGCCACAGCTGTATGACCGCAAGGGGCATAAAAAAGCCGTCGGCAAAGACGGAAACGGTTACTCTGCGGGGGCGGTTTGAGACGGATATGGCTTTGCAGAATAAACTGTTTTTGTTGGTTAAATAATTTTTTATTGGTACGTTGTTGTAGGGGCGCATCCTGTATGCACCCGTTGTCACAATTTCCGCACACGCGGGCGGATACAGGATCCGCCCCTACAATTTTTCAATTAATTAGGAGGGAAATTATGAGGGCATTGGTTCTATTCAGCGGCGGCGTTGACAGCTCCACCTGTCTCGCGCTGGCGGTAAAGGAGTACGGCGCGGAAAATGTTGTGGCTCTTTCCGTGGCGTACGGTCAGAAACATACGAAAGAAATTGCGGCGGCGGACAGCGTTGCAAAGTACTACAAGGTCGAGCATATTAAAATTGATTTAAGCCTGATTTTTAAGTACAGCAACTGCTCTCTTCTGGCAGGTTCAACCGAGGAAATCCCCCACGAAAGCTATGCCCGGCAGCTTGAAAAAACGGGCGGTTCTCCTGTCTCAACATACGTGCCGTTTCGGAACGGTCTTTTTATCGCGGCGGCGGCAAGCGTGGCGATTTCCAAAGGCTGCGGGGTTATTCTGTACGGCGCGCACGCCGACGACAGCGCAGGGAACGCTTACCCCGACTGCTCCCCCGCGTTCAACGAGGCAATGAACAAAGCCGTCTTTGAGGGCAGCGGCGGACAGGTGAAAATCTCCGCGCCGTTTGTGGGTATGAATAAGGCGCAGGTGGTGAAAAAGGGTCTGGAGCTTGGCGTGCCCTATGAATTGACCTGGAGCTGTTACGAGGGCGGGGACGTGCCCTGCGGCGTATGCGGCACTTGCCGCGACAGGGCGGCGGCGTTTGCGGAGAACGGCGTTACCGACCCGCTGAACGCCCCTAAGTCCGTCAAGGACGTATTCGATATTATGAAAACTTGGAAAAATCTTCGCGGTGAAATTCATATTGAAAACGGCGATTGCGAGTACATTGTATGGAATATTTCCGACGACCTGCGCATTGAAATTTCTCTTGACCCTTACGACGGAACTGTATGCGTTTTCGACCCTGAGGCGGACGCTGTTGATTTTGACAGCACATACCACTGGCACCCCGACTTTTGCGATATATACCGCGATTTGCGCGACGTAAACAGCGGCAAAATAAAGTTTGCGTATATGAAATACGGTTTCGGGAAAAAGAAAACCCATCTCCGCGCGATTTTTCACGGCGATGAGGAATGTTCCGATATAGTACGTTTTCTCGGGGAGACAAACCGATAAAATCAATACATTTATTACAAAAATAAATTTGCGGTAACAATTTCTAAATTCTAAAAGGAGGATATTTATGCTTACAAAAATATTACTGCTGACAGCGTTTGTCGGACATCTTCTCTGCGCTTGGTGCGACAGACTTCTTATCTGCACACCCGGCGGAAGGTTCGGTTTCGCGCAGATGAACGACAACGAAAAAATGTCGGCGACCTTTGAAAAAATGCCGCTTAAAAACCCGCTGACGTCAATACTGCTCGGCGTTCTCGCAATGACAATGGAGCTTTGCGGCTACATCGGTCTGTACGAGTGGATGAAACGGTTTTCCGCGGTGTACGCCGTGATAATTATCGTCTCGGCGGTGCTGCTTTTTATGCCGGGGGTGGTGCACCACGTTTTCTGCGGCGTTATGGAGTGGTTTTATATCCGCCTCGGCAGGACGGAGGAGGCGCGGCAAGCCGTCACGGAATTTTTCAAAAAAACCTCTGCAACGATGTACGCCTGCTTTCTCGGGCAGGGAATTTTCGCGGTTGCGTTTTTTACCGCGGTCGTCACGGGGCAGACCTCGCTGCCGCCTTGGTGCTGCGTGTTTAACATTGTGATTTTTCTGATTGCGCTTACGCCGTTTAAAATCCCGGGTTCGGGAAACCTTGCGGGGGCGGCGATGTTTTTGGGACTGTTTTTCTTTATTTGATACGGGTGTGATTTGCAATGTTTCAAAACAAATTTAATGAAAAAATAATACTCGAAACCGAACGGCGTTACCGACCCGCTTACGGAGGAAATATGATTTCGCTAAATGAATATTTGAAAGACCCCTGCGGAACGCTTTCTATCCCATATTGGAAAAACAAAAATATTATTACTCCCGACCATATTAAAATAGTTCACCACAGAGATTATAATGCGGAAAATTTCGTGGACTATGTTGACGAGCCGTATTTCCGTTTAATTCACAAGCTTGAAAATATTGAAGTTTTTACGCTTGAAAACTTTTATGCAAGAACTGCCGCGGTCGAAGATATTCCGCTGATAGTTGATCTGATAAATAAATCGTACGCCGATTTATCGGTTACATATGAGCAGATTTCGGGACTTACGCGGCTTGATGTGTACGACAAAAATCTTTGGATAATAGCGTATGACAAAGAAAATAATTCCGCCGTCGGCTGCGGAATTGCCGATTTTGACGGCGAAGCAAAAGAGGGCGTACTTGAATGGATACAGGTGCTTCCCGAATGCCGCGATAAGAAAATAGGTCGGCTTATTGTCAATGAGCTGCTTTGCAGAATGGCGGGAAAGGCTGATTTTGCAACGGTTTCGGGAAAAGTCGATAACGCCTCAAAGCCCGAAATCTTATACAGAAAATGCGGTTTTACGGGGAGCGATATTTGGCATATTTTATACAGAAAGGACTGATCTTATGGAAAACAAAGAATGGGTACTCCCCTCCCACATAATCGCCGTGGGGGGAGTTGTGCTGAACGGCAGGGGCGAAATACTTATGGTAAAGCATTGGCGGCAGGGCTGGGTTTTCCCCGGGGGAATGGTTGAAGTCGGCGAAAACCTCATCGACGGCTTAAAGCGCGAAATTATGGAGGAAACAGGCGTTGAAATCGAGGTGGGGGACGTTTTCTGCCTGTCCTCAAACACGGGGAAATACCCGGGGTACAACGGCGTGCGGGAAATCCCCACAAAGCTCATGCCCGACTTTATTTGCAGGGCGGTTTCGGGCGAACCGCGCCCCTCGGAGGAAAACGCCGAGACAATGTACGTCCCGAGAGAAAAGGCTCTTGAAATGATAACCGCGCCCGCCGTCATCCAGCGGTTTAAGGCGTACCTCGAATACGGCGGCAGACCCACATATTTGGAGTACGTCACCAAGCCCGAATTTGTACTTAAACTGAAAATGACGATATAACCGCCGTGGACGGTTTACAAAAAACGGGCGCATACGGAACGCGCCCCTACAAAGATTTTAGACGGAAAAAATTACGTTATTATTTTGATCGGTGATAACAATATTTTCCTCGGAAACGCCGTCCACGGACGTTTTTATCAGGCTGACAATGCCCTCCGTTTCCGTCTGCGACAGCTCCCCGCTTATATCGAGAACCGCCGTTACGGAGCCGTCCGCAATATTGACCTCGGCTGAATTTACCTTTTCAAGCTCCTCAAGCTGTACGGAAATCCTGTTCTGCAAATCAATTTTTTCGGCGAGTTCGCGGTCGTTTTCGCTGCTTAAATTCTGCACGGTAACGCCGTTGACGTCCATTACAACGGTTTCGGCGGCGTTGTCGTTTTTGCACCCCGACAAGGACAGCGCAGCCCCCGCGAGAATTGCCGCTAAAATTATTTTTTTCATAAAAGCACCTCTGTTCGTCGTATTTTTTAACATTATAGCACGTATTGCACGTGATGTCAAGCCTTTGCAAAAAAGAAAAGGGTCGGAATTTGTCACGATTTGCAAAATAAATTTGCGGTAACAATTTCTAACCTCTATCCTCTAACTTCTAAAAGGAAAGGATTGATTTTATGGAAAAAGAAAAAATAATACTCGAAACCGAGCGGCTGTACCTGCGCGAGTTGACGGAGGGGGACTTTAATTCCCTCTGCAAAATTCTGCGGGACGGGGAAACAATGTACGCATACGGCGGCGCGTTCGACGAAAAAATGTCGCGGGACTGGCTTGACAGGCAGCTTGGGCGGTACGCCGAATACGGGTTCGGCTTGTGGGCGGCGGTGCTTAAGGAAAACGGCGAAATGATAGGACAGTGCGGGCTGACAATGCAGACTTGGCGGGAACGTCGGGTGCTTGAAATAGGCTATCTTTTCAGACGTGCGTACTGGCACAAGGGGTACGCAACGGAAGCCGCCAAAGCCTGTAAGGAATACGCCTTTGACCGCCTCGGCGCGGAGGAGGTCTGCTCAATAATCAGAGACACAAACGCCGCCTCGCAAAGGGTCGCCCTGCGAAACGGCATGAAAAAGTCGGACGAAATTTTTGTCAAGCATTACCGCGGCGAGGATATGCCACATTATTTGTACTATGTAAAAAGGGCGGAAACTGACAGTTGACGGTTGTTTTAAAAATTGTATGGGACGGATTTTCCGTCCCGCCTATACGTACACACGGGACGGGAAACCCGTCCCCTACAAATTGTGTCAAATGTAATTGCATAAAATAATTATTAATTAATAATTTTAATGTACCGTTACGCAAAAAAATAAAATAAAAAGGTCGGAAATTGTCACGGTTTGCAAATAAATTTGCGGTAACAATTTCTAACCTCTAAAAGGAAAGGAGTACCAAAATTATGCCAAGAAAACCCGAAACCGAGGGCATTACCCTCTTAGGAAACCAAAAAACAAACTACCCCACCGACTACGCCCCCCAGGTGCTGGAGACTTTCGCCAACAAGCACCCCGACAACGACTATTTCGTGAAATTCAACTGCCCCGAGTTCACAAGTCTTTGCCCCATAACCGGGCAGCCCGATTTCGCGGCGGTGTACATTTCCTACGTCCCCGCGGAGAGAATGGTGGAGAGCAAGTCGCTGAAACTTTATCTGTACAGTTTCCGCAACCACGGCGACTTCCACGAGGACTGCATAAACACCATTATGAAAGACCTCGTTAAACTTATGGACCCCAAATATATCGAGGTCTGGGGCAAATTCACGCCCCGTGGGGGGATTTCAATCGACCCCTACTGCAACTACGGCAAAAAGGGCACAATGTGGGAACAGGTGGCGGTAGACCGCCTTACCCACCACGATTTGTACCCGGAGAAAATTGATAATAGGTAGGGTGAATAATAATTATTTTTCTCCATTCTTTTATGCAATTATTTGAAAAACTTCACAAAAGTTACACAATGCTAAGTTACAATAATTTTGCAATTGCAAATTATATTTTTGAAAGGGGAAATTTTTTTGAGTACCGAAAAATACCGCCACGAACTGAAACACAGCATAAGCCGCGGCGATTTCCTTATGCTGACGGGGAAAATCGGGCTTATCGCAAGTCCCGACGAAAACATGCGGGGCGGCGAGTACTTTATCAGAAGTCTCTACTTCGACAGCTACAGCGACAAGGCTCTTCGGGAAAAGCTGGACGGTTTCGGGGACCGTGAAAAATTCCGCATACGCTTTTACAACATGGACGACGGTTTTATCAAGCTCGAAAAGAAAAGCAAGCACGCGGGTCTGTGCCTGAAAAAAACCGCGCCCCTGCTCCGCGCCGAGACGGAAAGAATTATAGCGGGGGACTTCGCTTTTCTCGAAAATTCGGACGAGCCGCTGTGCAGGGAGCTGTACATAAAAATGCTCACCGACCGCCTGCGCCCGAAAACCATCGTGGACTACCGCCGCAAAGCGTACGTTTTCCCCTACGGCAACGTGCGGGTGACCTTCGATTACGACATTTCCTCGTCCTACGATTTGGAGAATTTTTTCGGCAAGACCTCCCAAATACCCGTGCCGAACGAGATAATTATGGAAGTGAAATACGACGAATTCCTCCCCCAAATTATCGCGGACATCACCCAGTTGGGGGGACGGCAAAGCGGCTCGTTTTCAAAATACGCCGCCGCAAGGTACGTATAACAGTGTACAGTTGACAGTTGACAGTTTACAGTTAAAAATTGGATATGAGGGGAATTAAATTCTATCTTCTATCCTCTAATTTCTATTCTCTAAAAGGAGTGTGTTTAATATGACGACTTTCAGCGATATTTTCAAATCAAGCTTTCTCGAAAAGGTGACGGGCGTTTCCGTTACCGATATGATAATTGCAATGGCGGTCGCCTTTGCTCTGGGACTTTTCATTTACATAGTCTACAAAAAGACCTTCCGGGGGGTTATGTACAGCAGCTCTTTCGGCGTGTCCCTTATGGCTATGACCCTTATAACGACTTTGATAATTTTGGC
Organism: Ruminococcus sp.; assembly: GCA_023665505.1. GTDB lineage: Bacteria > Bacillota > Clostridia > Oscillospirales > Ruminococcaceae > RGIG8773. Next base: position 18,723 of record JAMPDU010000028.1, on the reverse strand, counting down.
AATCACTTCCAACATTATCCTTTCCCTCGGTATGGTGGGCGCGCTTTCTATCGTACGTTTCCGTACCGCCGTTAAAGAACCCCTCGACATCGCATTCCTCTTCTGGGCGATTTCCGCGGGCATCGTCACGGGGGCGGGACTTATCCCCCTCGCCGTAATCGGCTCTGTTTTTATCGGCGTGGTACTGGTAATCTTCGTCAACGCCAAAACCGCCGATACGCCCTATATAGCGATTATCAGCTGTACCGACGATACCGCCGAAAAAGCGGCAATGGAGCTGCTGAAAAAGCACACCAAAAAGCAGCTTGTAAAGTCCAAAACCGTGACAAACACGGGCATTGAGCTTATGGTGGAAATCAAGCTGAACGGCGAAAGCACCGAGGTCTGCAACGCCCTTTCCGCCACAAACGGCGTAACAAAGGCGGCATTGGTCAGCTACAACGGCGAATACCTTGGCAGTTGACAGTTGATAGTTGATAGTTGACAGTTTCCCGTAGGGCGGGGGTAGCCTGCATTGGCACGCTCTCGCCTTTCTAACGCATTTGAAATTTATAGTACAGTACCAAAAGGAGGAAACGGTTTGATTGACAGCAAAAAAATAAATATAATTTCCGCAATATTAATAATTTTGGCAATTATCGGCGTAATTGTTATGATACTGTTCGGCAAAGAGTACGCCTATACCCCCGAGTACGCAAAAACCGTATTCGGTACGGATATAATCACGGTTGACATTATCGCCGACGAAACCGACTGGCAGAATATGCTTGACAACGCCATTAACGAGGAGTACATAATGGCGGACGTGGCAATTAACGGCAGGAAGTACTCTTGCGTGGGCATTCGCCCAAAGGGCAACAACAGCCTCCAGCAGGTTTATTCCTCGGACAGCGACCGCTACAGCTTTAAGATAAAGTTTGACGAATACGCCTCGGGGCAGACCTGCGGGGGACTTGACATGCTGGTCCTGAACGGCATGCTGGGCGACGCCACCTATATGAAAGAGTACACAACCTTTGAAATGATGCGTGAGCTTGACGTTCCCACCCCCTATTTCGGGTACGCCAAAATCACCGTAAACGGCGAGGACTGGGGCTTGTACTTCGCCCTCGAGGCGTACAACGACAGCTATTTGCAGCGGGTCTCGGGCAGCGAAACGGGGGAGCTTTACAACGTTAAATCTTCGGACATGAACGGCGGACAGGGCGGTTTTTCCGATAACGCAGCCCCGCAAAGCGGCAGCGAAACCGTATCTTTGGAAGAGCTGCTTGACCACATGACTTTGGACGATTTGGCGGGTTATATAAATACCGAGGATTTGTCAAATTCGGAAGATTTAAACGACCTGTCAAATCTGATAGACTGGACGAATTTGTCGAATTCTTTGGGACAGAACTTTAACGGTTTGCGTTCGGGCGGTAAAGGCGGTTTCGGCGGCGGCATGGGCGCTGCAAACGGCGGCGGTTCTCTTGTGTACACCGACGACGAGATTTCAAGCTACTCCTCGATTTTCGGCAACGCCGTGGGCGGCGACGCGGACGAGGACAGCTGCAACCGCGTTATCGCCGCGCTGAAAGCCCTCAACGACGGCGAAAATATCGAGAAATATTTCGACGTTGACGAAATTCTGCGGTATCTTGCGGTGCACAGCTTTGTGGTAAATCTTGACAGTTATTCCTCCAACATGGCGCAGAATTACTACATCTACGAGCAGGACGGATATATCCAAATTCTGCCTTGGGACTACAACTACGCCTGGGGCGCGTTTCAGGGCGGCACGGCGTCAAGCACGGTCAACTTCCCCGTGGACACACCCGTCAGCGGCGTTGAAATGTCCGAAAGACCCCTTATTTCAAAGCTTTTCGAGAACGAGGAGTACTTAGCCCGCTATCATTCCTACCTTAACGAACTGGTGGAAACGTACTTTACCGACGGTAAATTCAACGCCAAATTAGACGAACTGGATAATCTTATCGGTACTTATGTGCAGTCCGACCCAACGGCGTTCTATACCTATGAGGAATACCAAACCGCCGTTAATGCCTTTAAGGTACTGGGCAATCTCCGCGCCGAAAGCGTTTCCGGACAGCTCAGCGGCACTGTACCCAGCACCACCGAGGAGCAGAAAACCAACTCCGACAAACTTGTGGACTCATCTTCCGTAACCATGTCCGAGCTGGGCATGAGCAACAGCGTCGGCGGCATGGGCGGCGGTTTCGGCGGCGGAAATTTCGGCGGCAGGGATTTCGGCAATTCCGACAGAGGGGACTTCCAAAAATTTGACGAAAACGGTACTCCTCCCGAATTACCTAACGGAGAAACTTTCGGAAATAATACGGGCGATAATGATATGCAAACTCCCCCGAATTTACCGGGCGGAGAAAACTTCGGAAATAATACCGAGGGTAACGGCACGCAAACTCCACCGAATTTACCCGACGGAGAAAACTTCGGTAATAATACGGAGGGTAACGGTACGCAAACTCCCCCGAATTTACCCAATGAAAACAGTACCGAAAATAACGCGGAAAGTACCGAAACCCCGCCCCAAACCGAATTGCCCGACAGTAATAACAGCGAAAATAATACCGACAGTAATACGGAGCAAACCATGCCAAATTTACCAAACGGAGAAAATTTCAAAAATAAAACAGGCGGTAATAACATGGGCAATCAGCCCGATTTCGGCGGAAACCCTCCCGCCGCCTCGGAGGAAACCTCGGGAATAGGCTTGACCGTAGGCTCGGCTGTGCTGCTTATCGCGGCGATTATCGGGGTGTCGTTTGTAAAAAGCAAATTCTGAAAAATTTTGGGGACGGCGTTACGTCCCCAAAAATTTTGCCTTGACACGGCAAAAAAAATATAGTATAATAAAAATGAGGCGGGCGGAACAGCGCAAAGCGCGGAATTTCTACCCTCTATCATCTATTTTCTAAAGGAAGTGAACTTTATGGACGCCGGTAACGGTAATGGCATAAAACCGCGAAGCTGCGGCTTTGGAGCAGACGTTCCCCCGTCCGTTTCACTGCCGTGAAAATTGTTTTGTCGGGACTTTTCATACTAATAACCAATTAAAAAGTGTACAAAAATTCAAGTAAAAACTTGCGTATATGGTTTTTACGCAGAATTTTTGTCTACACTTTTAATTGGGAATTAGTATCAGTACCCGGCTGCTTTGTATTTTTATGCCTTCTATTCAATTAATGATAGGAGGAATTTTTTATGGAAAAAGAACTCGCACTGGAGCTTTTGAACAGCAAAAAGCTTGTGGAGCTCAAAACCGATTTGCAGGAAATGAACCCTGCCGACATCGCCGTCCTGGTTGAGGGAATGAAAGAAACGGCTGATTTCGACGAAAAAAAGCTTATTCTGCTGTACCGAATTCTGCCCAAGGAAACCGCCGCCGAGGCTTTCACCTATATGGACAGCGACACTCAGGTGACGTTAATAAACGCCTTTTCCGACAAGGAGCTGCGGTACGTTATCGACGAGCTTTACCTTGACGATACGGTGGACATTATCGAGGAAATGCCCGCAAACGTGGTGTCCCGTATTCTGAAAAATACCGACAGCGACACCCGCAAGCAGATTAACCAAATTCTCAAATACCCCAAAGACAGCGCGGGTTCGGTTATGACTACCGAGTTTGTGTACTTCCGCCGCGACATCACCGTCAAAGAGGCGTTTGAGCAGATACGGAAAATCGGTCTTGTGAAAGAGACGGTTTACACCTGTTACGTAATTTCGGCGCACCGCAGGCTGGTGGGTATCGTCACGGTACTGGATATGCTTGTCGCCGACGAAGACACTCGGGTGGAGGATATTATGGAGACAAACGTTATCTCCGTAAACACCCACGACGACCGTGAGGAAGTCGCCCGTACCCTTTCAAAATACGACTTCGCGGCAATCCCCGTTGTTGACAACGAAAACCGCATCGTGGGCATCGTAACTTTCGACGACGCTATGGACGTTATCCGCGACGAGGACACGGAAGACATCGAAAAAATGGCGGCTATGCTCCCATCGGAAAAGCCGTACATGAAAACGGGCATTTTCAAAATATACAAGCAGCGTATTCCTTGGCTGACCCTGCTTATGGTGTCCGCCACTTTTACGGGTACAATTCTTGCCCATTTTGAGGACGCTTTGGCGGTAGTCCCCGCGCTGACGGTTTTTATCCCCATGCTTATGGACACCGGGGGCAACTCGGGCGGTCAGGCGTCGGTAACGATAATACGCGGTCTGTCCCTTAACGAAATAAGTTTCAGCGACATTTTAAAGGTCATGTGGAAAGAGCTGCGGGTAGGCGTGCTGTGCGCGGCGACCATAGCGGTACTGGCATTCATAAAGGTAATCGCCATAGACCGCAAGGGGGCGTTAATCGGCGGCGTGGTTGCAGCGACGATATTCTGCGTAATAGTCATAGCGAAGATAGTGGGCTGCTCGCTGCCCATGCTGGCGAAAAAAATCGGCTTTGACCCCGCGGTAATGGCAAGTCCGTTCATAACCACCATTGTGGACGCGCTTGCGTTGGTGGTATATTTTGCCATAGCCTCGCGGGCGTTGGGCTTGTAGAGGTTAGAAGTCAGAGGATAGAAGTTAGAAACGGTCCTCGGGAATATGTATAAAAAATTGCGTACCTTTTGTTTTGGGGTACGCAGTTATTTTGGGGGGTAGCTTGTTGGGCGGGCTGTTAGTATTCAAGCTTGTTTTCTATGCAGTATTTTATGTACGCCTGTTCCAAAAGTTTGAAATCGCAGGCGTTTCTTTTCAAATTTTCCGCGGAAAAGCTGTTGACATTATCGTATGTTTTCTTTGCCAACAGAAAAATTTTGTCTCTGTTTTTTCTGCAAGCCGCCAGTTCCTCTGTTACCAATCTTTGCCGTTCCGTCTCAATCATAGCTTTAATATCCAATTTTATTAAGCACTTATTAGGTATCGGTATCATATATTTAAACCTTAAAGAGCCCTTGATATTATTCTTTTTTTCTCTTGTCTGTATAAGCATAGTGTACCTGTCTTTTTTTATTTTCGATGAAACGGGGACGAAATAATTAATATTATTAATATTAAGAACAGCACCGTAAACAAATTTGGTTCTGTTTGCGTACTCAACGTTGGGAACGCAGGTGTACCCTCTATGCTCGATTTCGTATTTTTTCAGATAGTCAACATATTCCTTATTAACGTAATAAAATCTAATATCCATATAATTTCTCCTAAAGCAAATGGAGACAAGAAAACTCATCTCCATTTGACACTTTGCTTTTTAAGCCGCCAATTTTTAATGGGAGCAGCGGAACGCTCACAGATATAAGCCGCCAATTTTTAATGGGAGCAGCGGAACGCTCACAGATATAAGCCGCCTTTTTAATGAGAGCAGCGGAACGCTCACAAGATGAGCAATAACATCATTCATATATATTATATCCGATTTCCCCGCATTTGTCAATAGTTTGCGCGAAAAAAATTTTACCTTTCCCTGTACGACGGATTAACATAAAGAATTTGCTTTTCGTTTGCAAGCAAGTCGATTTTTTCTTTGTACAGCAAAGTATATGCCGTATGTCCCGCCGCATAATCGGGTTCGGACTTGTCCCTCGGAAACGCCGAGCGGCAGAAATATGTATCGGAATTTTTGCCTTTCATTGATATAAAAACATACATATTTTTAGCCGTATCGCTGTTTTTTAATATGTAATCTGCGTCGATTAAAGATAAAATATTTGTACGGTTGTTAAATTTAAATACGGTTTTATTGCTGTCTAAAAAATTTTCCAATACCGTCACAAAATTTACTCTTTCGGCAATTTTGAAATAATTTTCGCTGTTTAAAATCAAACTAACAAAATTATTATCATATTCGATTTTATTAAATATCTTTTCCCTGTCGCTTTTCAATTCGCGTATATCGGTAAGATACTGCAACCCTGCCAAATGAAAAAAATCTTTTTTGAAAATGTTAATATTATATTAACTATCTTGTTTTTCCTGCCGATAACAAAACGATAAGAAAGGTCAATCAGTCTTTTATACGCCGTTAAACTGCGCAATAATTCATTTTCCGCCATTTTTCCTCCTAAAAAATAAGTCCCGCCAAAGCAGGACTTATGAACATTTTCTTTCGGCATAAACCTATCCAAGTGGTGGTAAATGTACAACCCTTATAAAGCTGACAACGCACTGCGTCTTGGAACAACGCGCTGTTTCACCGCCTCACAGCGCCGCTACGACTGTTAAGTTTCGTCGGGCTGACCGAAAACTCCTGTTTTCTGACGGCGTTTCCGCCGCTGTATATATTATACCCGATATTTTCATTTTTGTCAATAGCCCCGAGAAAAATTTTACCTTTCCCTGTACGACGGATTAACATAAAGAATTTGCTTTTCGTTTGCAAGCAAGTCAATTTTCTCCTTGTACAGCAAAGTATATGCCGTATGCCCCGCCGCATAATCGGGTTCGGACTTGTCCCTCGGAAACGCCGAGCGGCAAAAATACGTGTCGGAATTTTTGCCTTTCATTGATATAAAAACATAGAAATTTTTCAAATCATTTTCATTTTTCAGCAAGTAATCGGCGTCTATCACAGAAATAGAATTAATTTTATTGTTATATTTAAAAACAATTTTGTTGCTGTCAAAAAAATCTTCCAAACTTTCTATAAATGATATTCTTTCATCAATGTCACTGTAATGCTTACTTTTTTGGCACAAATCCTGCGTTATAACGCCGTTCGATATATTGTCAAAAACTTTTTTGCTGTTTTGGTTATTTAACGATTCAATATCAATAAGCTTGTGAAGTCCCGCCAAATGATAAAATTCATATTTTGTAAATTTGAGCTTTATATGTACTGTTTTGTTTTTTCTTCCGATAACAAAAAAGTATTCCTTATTTAAAAGATTTTTATAATTTTCACACGCTTTTTGAATATCTCCCATTATAACACCTCTTTAAAAAAAGAGCTTTGCTTTATCAGCAAAGCTCCCGCATATTTTTCTTTTCAGCCTAAGCCTATCCAATTTGTGGTTTTGTATGCAAACCCACCCAAAGCTCTGCCGAACAACGCTTATTGGCACGCTCCACGGCTTCACCGCCTCACAGCACCGCTACGACTGTTAAGTTTCGTCGGGCTGACCGAAAACTCCTGTTTTCTGACGGCGTTTCCGCCGCTGTATATATTATA
>JAMPDU010000028.1:0-11434 GCA_023665505.1 Ruminococcus sp. | reverse complement strand
GGCTGACCGAAAACTCCTGTTTTCTGACGGCGTTTCCGCCGCTGTATATATTATATCCGATTTTTTCGCATTTGTCAATAGTTTCGAGAAAAAAATCCCCCCAAAACTATTGACTTTTAAACAGTAGTATGCTATAATACTCACAGAATAAAATAACGGAGGTAATACCTATGTCGTTCCCCAAAATGTTAAAACGCTGTACGGCGGCAATTCTTGCCGTTTCGGTTTCACTGCTTGCGCTCTGTTCCTGCGGAAAGGAACAGGAAAAACGTTACACCGAGGACGGACGGGAAATTATCGTCCTCGCCGCGGTTACGGGCGGTTCGTACCTTGACGGCATTATCGCGGATTTCAACAATTACAGCGAGGAATACTGCATAGAACAGCGCGCCTATTTTTCTATGGACACGGGGCTTTACACGGGCAACGAAAAGCTGATAATGGACGTCGCCCGCGGCGAAAAAATCGACCTTATTTACAACGAGGGCGTCGATATGGAGGCGTACATAAGCAAGGGTCTGTTTGCCGACCTTTACACGCTTATCGACGGCGACGAAGAGGTTTCCCGGGAGATGTACATGGAGGGCGTACTCCGCGCTTTCGAGGGGAACGGCAGGCTCTGCTCAATGCCCATGTATTATTATATGCAGACAACTATCGGCAAGGAAAGCGTTTGGCAGGGCGACAGAGACGTCTCAATAAAGCACCTTATAGAAAAGGCGGAGGAACTGAACGCAGTCCCAATAGCAAATTTGGCGCGGTATGACGATGAGTACCGAGCGGCAGAGGGTTTGCAGTACTATTTGCAGGGCACGCTAAGCGAGTACGTGGACTTTGAAAACAACACCTGCAATTTTACCGACGGGCGTTTTGAACAGCTTTTGAGCTTTGCGGATATGTACGACATAGGCAGCGAGAACCCCGACGAAATGTTTGCCGAGGGGCGTTCTCTGCTGTACCATGTTGTAATAAGCGATTTCGGCGACTGGGACTATTATAAGGCACTTTTCGGCAATGACGTTATTTTTATGGGTTTCCCGAGCGATACGCCCAATTACCACAACGTCGCCTCGCCGGACAGCTGTTTCAGCATACTTGAAAGCTCGGCAAGCAAACCGGGAGCTTTTGAATTTATAAAATACATCACGTCCTACGATTATCAGCTTGAGAATATGGATAATTTTAATTTCCCCATAAATAAGGACGTTTACGGTATTATCGCCTCTTCGCTTGAAATGGACGGGGGAACTTATTACAGCAAAATTAATAAGTACGGCGTAAGGAACGATTACAAAGCCACAGCCGCAAGCGCGGAGGAAGTCGCCGAACAGCTTAACACCGCGGAAAGCGGCATTTCCTGCGGCGAAACAATGGCGCAGATAATCACCGAGGAGGCGGGAGCGTTTTTCAGTCACGGCAAAACCGCCGCCGAAGTCTGCGATATTATACAGGACAGGGTTGCCAATTATCTAAGCGAGAATGCGGGGTAATGGGGTATTATTTAATTAATAATTAATAATTATTTTATGCAATTGCATTTGACACAATTTGTAGGGGACGGGTTTCCCGTCCCGCCGTCACAAACCCGCGGGCGGGGAAACCCCGCCCCTACAAAATTTTGTTACACGATTGTAGGGGCGCATTCCATATGCGCCCGTTTAAAATGTACGGAAATGTGCACGGCGGGCGCATACAGGATGCGCCCCTACGAAACCGATAGCACAGTAACCGGTTCCGAAAAGAACCCCAAAATCACAAAAATAAACCGTAAACCGCGAACGCCCTGCAAGCGGAACGGCATACCAATTAACAAGCACACCGACAGTTCCTCAAAAAAATAAAAAAGGCGCGTAGAAAACGCGCCGATTTTTTACTCCTCAACCTGCTTGCCGAGAAACTGCGCCGCAGCTTGAATGAGATTTTGCTGAACCTCACTTGCGACAGCTTCATTGTTTGGCGCGAGGAACGCCACCGCTCCCGTTACGTCGCCCGACGCCATTATCGGCGAGCAGGCTATTGCGGGACGGTCAATTCCCTCCACGGGGAAAACCTTGGCGTCGCTGTGAGATGTGTAAAGATAATTCTTTCGGCTTTCAAGGTACTCCTCCAAAGCCTGAGAGACCCGTCTCTCGCTGAATTCCTTTTTCTGCACGCCCGCCACGGCGACAACGTGGTCGCGGTCGAACACAACCGTGGGGCAGTTGGCAAGTTTTGTCATTACCTCGGCAACCTGCGCCGCCGAGCCTGCCATTTCGTTTATCGCGCTGTATTTCTTAAAGATGACCTCGCCGTCGCTGCTTGTGTAGATTTCAAGAGGGTCGCCCTCCCGAATACGCATGGTGCGCCTGATTTCCTTTGGTATCACCACGCGTCCGAGATCGTCGATCCTCCTGACAATACCTGTTGCTTTCATTTTATATTCCTCCGTTTATTGTTTGATTTTGTGCTGCTCTAATAGTTTTTCACGGAGATTTTGGATTATACATTTTTTTTCGATAATAGGCATTATAGTATAAAATTGGGTATTTTGGCAGAATTTGTCACTAACATACGATTAAAAAACCGTACAAAAATTTTCGCATATGATTTTTATGCAGAATTTTTGCGTACGGTTTTAATTGCAGCTTAGTACTGTTGTGTAATTCCCCAAAAATATTTTCTTTTGCACTCTGGAAAATCCTCCATAACCCCATGTTCGGGGTCGTAAAAAACGCCGTCAGCGTACAGCGACCAATGCCAGCAGCGGGGCGTTTCCAGACTAAGCAGGGCAAGCGGGGGCAAATCGGACTTCGTTTCCGCAAGTTTCCGTTCGGAGGAAAGCTTAAAGCCGTGATTTTCGAGAAACGTTTTCATTTCGCGGAAAGCGGTTTCCCGCTCGTTGTGAAGTTCCCCGCAAACGCTGTCAACGCTGACGTTTAACAGCATAGCCAGTACCGCCTGACCGCATTGCAGATTTGTCGGTTCGGGAATGTAGGTCATTGTTATCGCCTCCGTTTGTAAAAATTTTTCTTTGGGTATAGTATACATTAAAATTGCATATATGTCAATATTTTCCCCTTGACATTTCGGGGAAATATTGCAGGGGACGGGTTTCCCGTCCCGCCGTAACGATTTCGCGGCACACGGGGGATACCGCGGTCTGTCCCCGCCGAAAATTTTTTACCGATGTATTGACAAAACCGCGCAAATAGGTTATAATAATCGCAAAAGGAGTGACGGGCATGCGCGTGTATAAAATGGAGGAAATTACCGAAAAAATACGTCCCATTGCGGAAAATTACAACATAGACAAGGTTTATCTGTTCGGTTCGTACGCAAGAGGCGAGGCTGCCGAGGAAAGCGACATAGATTTAATCGTCAGCGGCAGTCGGTTAAGGGGACTTAAATTTTTCGGCTTTTATGAGGATTTGAAGGAAACTTTTCAAAAAAACGTTGATTTGGTTACGGAGGAGCAGATAGGCAGAAACCGCGGCAACCCTTTATACAAAAGGTTTATCGAGGAACTCGAAAACGACAGAAAGGTGATTTACAGCGTATAATACCATATTTTAGGGCGGGGGCAGCCTGCATTGGCACGCTCCCGCCTATGTTGTATATAACAAATTTCTGTAGGGGCGGGGTTTCCCCGCCCGCGGGTTTGTGACGGCGGGACGGGAAACCCGTCCCCTACAAAAATTAAAACACGTTAAATACGGCGGAGGCGGGAGCAAGCCCCCGCCCTACAAAATTGCGCGGCACACATTAAACAAAAAAATCGGCACGCCAATAACGTGCCGATTTGTATTTTACAGAAAAACTCACGCCTGCGCCGCGGGCTTTTTCACAACCTTTATTATCCTGTCAACCACCGTGCCCAGCAAAAGGTTCACGCCCGTTTCCACGAGAAAATTCGCGCCCACCATGCCGAAAATGATGTACGAAAACAAATTCTGTCCCGCAGACCATTCCACAAGCGTACCGCGGAAAAACAGCAGCAGCCCGCCCACAAGCGCACCCGTGTTCACAATCGGGCAGACGATACCCGCCGCGATTATGGCAAGCCAGTTGTTTTTGCGCTCCAAAAGCCTGTACACAGCCGCCGCAGCCGCGCCCGCAAGCATACCCTTTAACAGGCACACCGCCACAGTCGCGGGAGCGTTTATCGGCATAAGAATGGGAATTGTGCCGTCCGTAAGCAGCACCACAATTCCGAACACAAAGCCGAGCCAAGCTCCGCCTTTCCAGCCGTACATCGCGCCGCCCACCACAATGGGCATAATTGCCAGCGTTATCGTGAACGGTCCCAGTCTGACCGCGCTCGCCACGATTTGCAGCACAACCGTTACCGCCGAAAGCAGTCCCAGCGTTGCCAGCATAAGCGTTTTTTCTCTTGTTTTTGACATAAAAAATTCCTCCTACTGATGTTCCCCGAAAAGGGGATATATCGTATTTTTTCGGAATATCGGCAAATTTTTTAAAATTTATATTTATTGCAACAGTTACAACGTATCTGTAGGGGCGGATCCTGTATCCGCCCGTGTGTTATGAAATCGTTACGGCGGGCGCATACAGGATGCGCCCCTACAATCGCATAACAAAAATTTTGTAGGGGACGTTCAATAATCGTTACAACAAATAATAATTTACGCGTTTTTCTTGTAAAGCGTGTAAAGCCCGTCAATCAACAGCGTTTCGTCAAGAATAAATTTCTCCCTGCAATATGGGACGATAACCGGCGCAAGTCCGCCCGTTGCGATAACCGTCGCCTCCTGCCCTATCGCCTCTTTGTAGCGCACCGCCATACCGTCCATCATGCTCGCTGTGCCGATAATGCTGCCCGACTTCATGCTGTCCACGGTGTTCGTGCCGATGAGCACGTCTCCCGTCAGCTCGGTGTTGATGTCGGGTAACGCGGCAGCCGTCGCCGAAAGGGCTTTCAGGGAAACCTTGACCCCGGGGATAATCGAACCGCCGAGGAAAAACCTGTTCCTGTCGATAGCGGAAATTGTGGTAGCCGTACCCAAATCGAAGATAACGCAGGGCGGGTCGTACTTCTCCATTGCGCCCACCGCGCCGCAGACCAAGTCCGCACCGAGAGCGGCGGGGTCGTCGATTTTGATGTTAACGCCCGTTTTTATTCCCGGACCTATCACAATAATTTTAAAGTCCCCGAGACGTTCCAAAGCCGCCTTAAAAGCGGGGGTGAGAGGGGTTACCACGCTTGAAACTATCGCGCCGTCAATATCCGAGGGCTTATAGCCGTAAAGGGAGAGGATTTCGCCGAATTTAACGGCATACTCATCCGCCATGAGAGCGGTTTGAGTTGCTATCCGCGAAGTAAACAGCAGCCTGTCGTTTTCAAAGCCGCCGAGGACAATATTAGTATTGCCCGCGTCCACGGTAAAAATCATACGAAACACTCCTTTTTTCGGCAAAGCATAAGAACCGCCGATATTCCGTAATTATTATACCGCAAAATTTCCCTGTTGTCAATGAATTAATTAATAATTAATAATTATATTTTTTAATAATTAAATTTTAGGGAAAAGAAAAACGGTTTCCCGAAAAATTATTAATTATTAATTTTAATTAAACCCAATCCCCACCAACTCCGCGCTCTCCCCGACAAACCTCAAAAACACCGGCAAAACCCCTCTACCCATATCAAGGGGTACGGAAAATTCCCGCCACTCGCTTGACGGAGAAATTTCAACGACAGCTTTCGGAGTACCGCCGATTTTGTCTGAAATCTCAAATCTCCCCCCGCTTTTTGAACGCGCCCTTACCGAAAAATTCACCGCCCCCTCAAACTCAAAATATTTGTACCCAATAACAGTACCGCCGCAAATTTCTCCGATAAACCGCTCCTCCCCCGAGTGGGTGCAGTTGGGGAAACTCTCGGTGTAAATTTTATTCGAGCCGTGAGGCATATGCCCGTTTGTGAGATTGCAGCATATCACCGCGGGGTACGTCCCCTCCGCCCTCAGCGCGCCGCCGTTCAGCCCGCAGGAGGTCATTTCAACCTGAGCAATACTGCCGTCCGCCGCGACAGAAATTTTCTCGGCGCAAGCCTGCCTGCTGTAGTCGGACTTATGGGTCAGCCTATGGTAAAAAACGTACCACTCACCGCCGATTTTTTCGATACTGCCGTGGGTCGTGCCCGTCATGTTGAGCCTGTCCGCGTCTCGCCTGCCGTTTAATCCGACGTCGCCGTTGGATATGATTGTCCCCCCGAATTTAAAATCCCTGTCGGGGTAATCGCTGACGGCATAGCAAAGCTCGTGGTTCTTTTGCGACGAGTATATGAAGTAATATTTTTCCCCCACTTTCCGCATAGAGCTTGCCTCAAAAAAGGGGTGCTCGGCAAAGCCCGTACCCCTAACCTTGTAGGGAATAATGTGCCGCGGCTCGTCGGCAATTGTCAGCATATCGCTTTCAAGGGTGACGGTCACCGCCCCCATAACGCTGTCTTTTTGAGCGTACTCCAAAATCTCCTCACGGGTTTTGCCGAACATATTCATTTCGGACTTTATCAGCTCCTCGTTGGGAAACTCCTCCCGCTCCTCAAAGTCGTACTGCGTGCCGTAGTAAAGCCGTATCACGCCGTTGTCGTTCAGCACGGCGGGGTCAAAGCAAACGTACCTTTTCATAGGCGAGCCGTCCTTGTTGCGGACGTACCCGAGATACTCAAACTTCCCCGCGGGGCTGCCGCACACGGCAACGCTTATGGGACCGAAGTACCCGCCCACGCCGAAGTCCCCGGACATGCAGTAGTATAAGTAGTACCGCCCGTCGTTTCCGCGGACAGCGTCGGGGGCGTACATATATTTTCTGGCGGGGTAGTCGGGGTCTTGCTCCGCGCGGTAGATAACGCCCTCGCACCGCCATTGGGAAAGGTCGTCCACTGGCGCGGAGTAAACGGTGTAGTCCAGCATACAGAACGTCTCGCCGCCCTCCTTGTCGTGAGAACCGTAAAGGTAAACGCGGTCGCCGAAAACGTGAGGCTCGCCGTCGGGTATACATTCGCCCGGCGGCAGAAATGGGTTAAAGACTTGGGTTTTCATGGGTTTTCTCCTTTTAAAGTCTTGATTTTTATACTGAATTATGCTATAATACTTACGAAAGGACGGTGATGTTAATGTACATTTTTCCCAAAAGGTGCGAGGGCGCGGAAGAGCTGAAATATATTTTCCCGTCAAAGCAGAAAGCGGTACAGAAAGCCATAGAGCTTGCGGCGGCGGACAGCAGAATAAAGCGGCTTATAATATTCGGCAGCGCGGTAACGATGAACTGCGGCGCGTTCAGCGACGTTGATATTGCTTTGGACGTTCCCGATATAAATTCCGACGATTTCGCCAAGCTGGCAAGACCCTTTCATACGGAGATACCCTCCGAGACGGACGTTATACATTACAACACCATTCACAGCGAATTGTTTAAAAACGAAGTCGACAAAGGAGTGTGCGTTTATGGCGGACTGTAATGATTATATAATACTTGCCGAAAGAGACTACAAAACCTGTCTTTTGGCGGAAAGGGAATTCCCCGACGAGTACGCCGTCGCCGCGGCGGCGTATCACATTCAGCAGGCTGTTGAGAAAGTCCTTAAAGGGTTGATTTTGATATACGGCGAAACCCCCGAGTTTACTCACAATATAGCAAAGCTTTGCGTACATTTAAGCAAATCGGGAATAGATCTGCCCGAGGAACTGGAGGATATTTCCGACACGCTGACCGCATGGGAGTCCAATTTAAGGTACGACCCGTTTATAAATTTTTCGGAGAAAAAATACAACGCCGCTAAAAAAATTTACTGCGAACTGTCGGAAAGGTTAAAGCGCGAAATTTCGCTTATTAAATCTGAGGAATAACGCCTTTAGCTTTTATAAAACCTCAACCCGTCCCTATACCTATTTATATACTGCGCAAACCCCTCTGCGCCCTTTTCGTCCGGGACGGCTACCGCTTTCTCCATACCCCCGAAAACCTCGCTCTCAAGCCATTCCGCGAGGGTTTTTCCGTTCCCGCACACCGCGTACGCCGCCAGCAGCGCCATACCCCACGCGCCGCCCTCCCCCGCGGTTTTCATAACCGCCACGGGAGTGTTCAGTCCGTCCGCCAAAAACTGCTGCGCCACGCCCGGGACTTTGAAAATCCCCCCATGCCCCGTGAACTGTTCCGCGGAAACTTTTTCCTTTTCAAACAGAATATCCATACCCATTTTCAACGCCGCAAACGCCGCATAAAGTTCCGCGCGGAAAAAATTGGCAAGGCTCATCTTCCCCTCGGGCGTGCGGAAATACATGGGACTGCCCTTTTCAACCCCCGCCACAGGCTCCCCCGAAAGGAAGTTGTACGCCGTCACCCCGCCGCAGTCCCCGTCCCCCTGCAAAGCGTTTCTGTACAGCTTTTCGTACAGCTCGGACTTGTCTACAGATTTGCCCACAAGCGCGGAAAATTCCTCAAAAACATTCACCCAAGCGTCAAGTTCGGAACAGCAGTTGTTGCAGTGCACCATTGCCACAGGCACGCCGTCGGGAGTGGTAACGATGTCGATTTCGGGGTAAACCCCCGTCAGCGGCTTTTCAAGAACAAGCATGGAGAAAACCGAAGTCCCCGCCGAAATATTCCCCGTTTTGGGCAGAACCGCGTTTGTGGCAGCCATACCCGTCCCCGCGTCGCCCTCGGGGGGACAGAGCCGCACACCCGCCTTTAAGTCCCCCTCGGGGTCGAGAAATTTCGCTCCCGCCTCGGTGAGAGTACCGCCTTTTTCCCCTGCGGTCAGCACTGTCGGCAGAATTTCCGAAATATTAATATTCGGCACAAGTCCCCCGAATTTTTCAAGCATATTTTTATCGTACCCCTTGCCGTCAACGGGGAACATTCCGCTTGCCTCGCCGATGCCAACCACCCGTTTACCCGTTAGCAGAAAATGAATGTACCCCGCTAAAGTGGTAATGTGCGTAATCCTGCCAACGTGCTCCTCGCCGTTCAGCACCGCCTGATAAAGGTGGGCGACACTCCACCGCTGAGGAATGTTGAACCCGAAAAGTTCCGTCAGTTTGGCGGCGGCTTTTTCGGTGGACGTGTTCCGCCAAGTCCTGAACGGGACGAGCAAATTACCGTCCCTATCGAACGCCATATAGCCGTGCATCATCGCGGAAACGCCCATTCCCCCGAAAGTTTCGGGCACAACCCCGTATTTTTCGCGGACGTCCCTTTTCAAATCGGCATAGCAAGCCTGCAAGCCGCCGTGAATGTCCTCCAAAGAATAAGTCCAGTAGCCGTTTTCAAGGCGGTTTTCCCAGCCGTGAGAGCCGCCCGCTATGGGCGCGAAGGTGTCGTCAATAAGGCAAGCCTTTATTCGGGTCGAGCCGAGTTCAATACCCAAAAAGGTTTTGCCCTGTTTAATTTTTTCTTGTACCGTCATAGGTGTGTTCTCCTTTCAATTTTTCCCGAAAATAATTTCGTACTCCTCCCCGAACGGGGTAAACCCGCCCAAATCGCGGTAGCCGAGCTTTCGGTAAAAATGCTGAGAGTATTCGTTCGCCTGCGCGGAAGTCATCAGCGTTTTGTGACCGTCCGCAAGCATAAGCCTTTCCCACTCCTTGACGAGACCGCGCCCAACGCCTTTGCCCCGAAATTTTTCAAGAACAAAAAGCATATTCATAAACGGTATTTCGTCCCAAAAGAAACCGTACCTCAGCCACCCCGCAGGTTCGCCGTCCGCCTCCGCAATAAGAATATTTTTATCGGCAATTTTCTTTTTCAGAATTTCCTCGGTGACGTGCCTGTCGTTTCGGCGCAAAAATTCAAAATCCCTTTCCTCGGCAATTCTGATTTTCACGAAAATATTCTCCTGCATATCCTATTCCCCCGTTTCCTAAAATAACTTTCAACTATCAACTGTAAACTGTCAACTATTTTTTCAGTCCCGCCAAAATATCAAGCATTTCAAGCCGCCGCTCAAAAGAATTAATATCCGTCCTGCCGTCGATAACCACAAGCTCGGTGTCCGTCATCTTCGCGAAAAGCCGTATATCCTCGGCGGTGAGAGCCGTGGAAACCACCGCGTGGTGCGCTCCCCCCGCGTAAATCCAAGCCGCCGCACCCGTTTTGAAATCGGGCTTAATCTTCCACATAAGCCGCGCAACGGGGAGTTTGGGCATTGGCTCAGGCTGCGGTACAAGGGTAATTTCCGCGCAGACAAGGCGGAAACGGTTGCCCATATCAATCATGGAAACCGCAATGCCCTCTCCGGAAACGCCGTCAAACACAAGCCTTGCGGGGTCGGACTTGCCCCCGATGCTAAGGGGGTGCACCTGAATTTCGGGCTTTGCCGCCGCGAACACGGGGGAAACCTCCAGCATATGCGCCGCAAGCTCAAGCTCCTCCCCCGCCGTAAGGTCGTAGGTGTAGTCCTCCATAAATCCCGTTGCGCCGGGTCTGCCCTCTGCCATTTTTTGGAGTACCGCCCCCAACGCTGCGGTTTTGTAATCCCCCTCCGGACCGAAACCTATGCCCTTTGCCATAAGGTTCTGCACGGCAATTCCGGGCAGCTGGTTAAGTCCGTGCAGGTCTTGAAACGTATCGGTAAAAGCGGAAATATTTTCCTTTTCAATAAATTTTTCAAGGGCGACTTCGTACTTAGCCTGCTCGCGGACGGCGGCGATATTGTCGGTTTTCATATCGTATTTTTGGGCGTACTCCTCCATTTTGCCGTCGATTTCGCTTTCGGTAACAGCGGCGGCAAGGTCGGCAATATCGCCTATGCCGTAATAGTTCACGTTCCAGCCGTAGCGTATCTCGCTTTCAACGCGGTCGCCGTCGGTAACGGCAACGTCCCGCATATTGTTGCCGAACATTGCCACACGCATACCCCTGCCGAAGTCCGCGGCAAGGGCGGCGGAGGCGAATTTTTCAATCTGCGAAACAACATCCGGGTGTTTGTAGTACCCCGCCACAACCTCGCGGCGAATGCCCAAACGGGTGCAGATAAAGCCGAATTCTCGGTCGCCGTGGGCGGATTGGTTGAGGTTCATGAAGTCCATATCAATGGTATTATACGGAAGTTTCTCGTTGTACTGCGTATGCAGGTGAAGTATTGGTTTTTTCAGGGTTTGAAGGGCGCGTATCCACATTTTGGCAGGGGAAAATGTGTGCATCCAGAGGATTACGCCCACGCAATCGGGGTCAATTGTGGCTTTTTGGGCGATTTTTTCCGCGTCGGAGGCGGTTTTTACCACAAAAGTGTACTCAACGGAGATATTTTTGACGTTTTCGTTTAAAAATTCAGCCATTTCGCGGCTGTCGCGGTCCGCCCTCGCGAGAGTTTCCTCGCCGTAAAGGTCTTGGCTGCCGGTGATAAAAAAAAGCTTTTTCATGAAAAAAATTCCTCCAAAAACAATATAGTTATTTATATTTTACAACAAAATTTAAATTTTTGCAATGTTTT